>DAIDAJ010000046.1 GCA_027310665.1 Sideroxydans sp.
CCCATATCCTGGGCGATTCGATCGAGGGCGAGGCGCGTGACGTGGGCAAGGTTATGGCGGGGATCGCGTTGCAGGTGAGCCGGCGCGGGCAGCCGTTCAGGCCGCCGTGCGTGCTGCTGTCCGGCGGCGAGACCACGGTGACCGTGCGCGGCGATGGCCGCGGCGGGAGGAACGTCGAGTTCCTGCTGTCTCTCGGCATCGCCCTGCAGAGCGAGCCGGGGGTCTACGCGATCGCCGGCGATACCGACGGCGTCGACGGAAGCGAGGAGATCGCGGGTGCCTATCTCATGCCCGACACACTCGCGCGTGCCTGGGGGCCGGGCATCCGTCCGGCAGACAGTCTTGCCCGCAATGACGGGCACGGCTTCTTCAGGGCGCTGGGCGATTCGCTCATCACCGGGCCCACGCTGACCAATGTGAACGACTTTCGCGCCATCCTTATCACAAAGTAAATGTCGGCAGGAGGGCCCTGATGCGCGCCGGTCGAATCAGGCAACCAGGTACCGGTTTGCCGCATCCAGTGCAACGCCGCTCCGGATCGGTGCCTTCATGCGGCCGAGCACATCGTCCAGCGCGCTGAGGCAGAGCCGTACGTTGCGCGGGTTGCTGGCGTGTCCCATCAGGCCGATGCGCCACACCTTTCCGGCCATCGCCCCGAGGCCGGCACCGATCTCCAGCTGATAGTCCGACAACAGCAGCGCACGCACCGCGGCTTCGTCCACGCCTTGTGGCACTGCGATCGCGTTCAATTGCGGCAGGCGTTCGTTTTCCGGGACCACGAAATCCAGCCCCATCGCTTCCAGCCCGGCGCGCAGCGCCAGATGGTTGCGGTGGTGGCGCTCCCAGGCGTTTTCCAACTCTTCCTCCTGCAGCATCACCAGCGCCTCGTGCAGGCCATACAGCGCATTGATCGGTGCGGTGTGGTGGTAGGCGCGCTTGGTCGCGCCACCCCAATAGCCCATCACCAGGTTGAGATCCATGAACCAGCTCTGGATCTTGCCTTTGCGGTTCCTGATCCTTTCCTGCGCTTCAGGGCTGAAGCTGACGGGCGAGAGCCCGGGCGTGCACGACAGGCATTTCTGCGTGCCCGAATAGATCGCGTCGATGTCCCATTCGTCGACCTTGACCGGCGAGCCGCCCAGCGAGGTGATCGCGTCGACGATGACCAGGCAGCCGTGCCGGTGCGCGACCTCGACCAGTGTCTTCGCATCGGACAGCGCGCCGGTGGAGGTCTCCGCGTGCACGAATGCGACCATTTTGGCATCCGGGTTGGCTTTCAGCGCATCCTCCAGCTTTTGCGGATCGACCGCGCGTCCCCAGTCGTCCTGCACCATCACCGCGATGCCGCCGCAGCGTTCGACGTTCTCTTTCATGCGCCCGCCGAACACGCCGTTCTGGCACACGATGACCTTGTCGCCCGGCTCGACCAGGTTCACGAAACAGGTCTCCATGCCTGCCGAGCCGGGTGCGGAGACCGGCATGGTCAGTTCGTTTTCGGTCTGGAACGCGTATTTCAGCAGGGATTTCATTTCATCCATCAGGTCCACGAACCTGGGGTCGAGATGGCCGATGGTGGGGCGAGCCATCGCAGCCAGCACGCGCGCGCTGACATCGGAAGGTCCGGGTCCCATCAGGACGCGCTGGGGTGGATGAAATGATTTTATCTTCATGCGTCTGATCCTTTTTGTTGTCAGGGTTAAGGGCGGGATCGTGCGATCCGGTTATGCCGGATGATAACCGAGCAGTGTCGAAAGGCGCCCGGCAGTTTCCACGACATGTGCGATCCATTCATCCTTGCGGCGTTCTATGGGGGCGGATACCGAGATGCCCGCGACAACGCTGCCGCTGGCATCGCGCACCAGGGCGCCTATGCACCCCACGCCAAGCTCGGCTTCCTCATTGTCCAGGGAGTAGCCGCGGTTCACGGCTGCGACACAATCCTGCACGAGTTCGGCGACCTTGGTGCGGGTATTGACGGTATAGGCGGGCAACTTGCTGCGCTTGGCGTAACTGCGGCAGGCCGCCTCACCCTGGTCGCCCAGCATCATCTTGCCCACCGCGGTCACGTGCAAGGGTGCGCGGCTGCCGATCACCTGTTCCACCCGTATCATGCGCTTGGCCAGCGAGCGCTCGATGTATACGACTTCATCGTCCTCGCGCACGGTCAGGTTGACCGTCTCGTCCAGCTGGTCGCGCAGTCTTTCCATCAGCGGCAGCGCGATCTTCCGGATGTCGACGACGGTCCGGACGCGGCTGCCCAACTGCATCAGCTTGATGCCCAGCTGGTAGTTTCCCCTCGTGCTGCGCTCTACAAAGCTTTGTTCGGCCAGCGAAGAGAGGATGCGGAAGGCGGTGGATGGATGCAGCCCGGTTTCGGCCGACAGCACCTTGAGGCTCACCGGCTCTTCATGTGCGGCAATGACGTCCAGCAATTGCGCCAGTCGTTCGATGACCTGAATGGAATTGGAAGCTTCTTTCATATTTCGTATTGTGAAATCGATTGTGTATTGCGAAATTATAGTACAGCAAGTATTCTCCTATCAAATAATTCAACTACCCATTCATCGAATTATGTGTGGCGAGGATTATGAATCGTCACCCGGTAATGCAGCACCCATTTTTCGGAATCAACTTTAAGGAACAATCGTAATGACAAGCGCATCCGCTACGCCAGAATTTTGCAACGGTATTCAACATTTCGGACCGGTTTGGGAGGGCTTTTCACAGCACGCCAAAGCTGCGGTCATCAAGGAAGGCAAGTCGGCGATCAGCGACCCGCATGCGGCGGATGCCGCGTACCAGACACTGCTGATGGCGGATGCCCTGCGCTACCTGACCCTGCAGACCTGCGGATCAAAAGGCTCCGGCCATCCGGGCGGATTCGCCAGCAGCGCCGAGGCGTACGCCTCGCTGGTGATGCTGGGCCACACCAATATCGTGACTGAAGTCGGGCACCATGCCCCCGGTTTCTATAGCGCGATGTTCCTCGATACGTCGCTGGAAGAGATGGGCATCAAGACCGTGACCGACCTGATGGCGCGCTTCCGCGAGAAGCACGGCCTGCTCGGTCACTTGTCGGGCGCCATCCCCGGGCTGCTGGCGCCCGCCGGTCCGCTGGGCCAGGGGCAGCACTTCGCGATGGCCGGCGCGCTGCTGCATCCCGGCAAGCTGTTCCCGGTCACCATTGGCGACGGCGGCATGGGCGAACCCTACGTGCTCAATTCCATGCTGCACTTCAACACCGCGTATCCCAAGGTGACCAACTTCCTGCCGACACTGATCTGGAACGGTTACAGCCAGGAGCATCATTCCATGGTGTCGCGCTTCACCAACGAAGAGATGATCGCCTACTGGAAGGGTCACGGTTTCAAGGAGGTGGTGCTGGTCGATGCGAAGGAATTCGACGACACCAACCAGGCCAGCGCCTATGCGGACAGTTCCTATTTCTCCCACAAGCAGCGCCTGGCCTTCGCCGGCGCCGTGCTCGCGGGCGTGGACAGGGCGGCCAAGTCTGCCCTGAGTGGCACCCTGACCGCTTTCATCATCAAGCAGATGAAGGGTACAGGCGTGCATACAGTGGGCGCCAAGTCGCACAATCTCTATCCGGCCGACAGCCTGGACAAGCCGCACATGATAGACGGATTGAAGCGCCGCGCCCTGCATCCCGAAGCGTGGTCCATCGTGCGCGAGAACTTCGTGCGCGCCGGCGGCGGCCCTGCAGCCAAGACTGCCGTGACCGAACATGTGCTGGAGATGGCGCCGCTGGGCAAGATGCCCGTACATGAATTCCCCAAGGGCGAGAAGGCGGTGCCGGCAACCGCGATGGGCGCGCTGGTGGCCTATGTGGGTACCCAGGACAAGCGTTTCGTCGTGACCAATGCCGACGGCAACGAAGCGTCGGCGATGAAGAACATCAACGACGCGCTGAAGATCCGCCACCCGACCGTCGACCCGCTGTACAACCAGGAGCCGGAAGGTCAGGTGTACGAGCCGCTGAACGAGGATGCCTGCGCCGGTCTCGCGTCGGCCCTGACGCTGTTCGGTTCGCGCGCATTGTGGCTGTCTTACGAGAGCTTCGCGATCAACGGCTGGCCCATCGTGCAGACAGTGACCCAGGCGATGGCCGAGTTGCGCCGCCCTACGCCTTCCATCGTGACCATGTTCACGGCGGGTGCGCTGGAGCAGGGCCGCAACGGCTGGACGCACCAGCGCCCCGAGATCGAGAACTATTTTGCCGCCCAGATGCGCAACGGCAACACCTACCCGTTGTTCCCGTGCGATGCGAATGCGATCCAGGTGGCATACGAGTACGCCACCAACAGCTTCAACAAGTGCATGGTGATCATCGCGTCCAAGAGCCCGCTGCCGGTCTACATGAGCGTGGATGAGGCAAGGCAGGCGATGGAAGCGGGTGCGTCGATCATTTACGAAAGCAAGAAGGCGGGCAAGGCGACCGTGGTGTTCGGAGTGACCGGCGACATGGTTTTCCTGCCGGTGTTCGAGGCCAGGGACAAGCTGGAAGCCGAGGGTTACAAGGTGCGCATCGTGGCCGTCGTGAATCCGCGCCGCCTGTATCGCCCGACCGACATCGCGTGGGATACCGTGGCGGAGCCGGACAACAACTTCATGGACGACGCGCATTTCAACGCCTTGTTCGACGGCGATGTGCTGCTGGCTGTCAGCGGCGGACCGAGCGCGGTGCTGGAGCCGATCCTGCTGCGTACCCGCGCAGGCAAGCGCGACACGTTCGCCTGGAAGCGCGGCGAAACGACCGCCAGCCCGGGCGAGATCATGGAGTTCAACGGATTGACCGCCGAGGCGATGACCAAACGCGTCAAGTCCATGGCGGGTTGAATATAACGATGACGCCAGGCTCGCGAGCCTGGCTTTTTTGGGTAACGATACATGTCAGAAACAAAGATCATCGTCCTGGATGACGACCCCACGGGGTCGCAGACAGTACACAGTTGTCTGCTGTTGACGCGCTGGGATGCGGCGACGTTGCGCGAGGCCATCCTGGATGAATCTCCGCTGTTCTTCGTGCTGACCAATACCCGAGGTATGGCGGCCAAACCCGCGGCGGATATCACGCGCGAGGTGTGCCGCAACCTGAAGCAGGTGCTGGCCGAACTGAAGCAGGGCGGGCGCGACATCAATCCCATCCTGGTCAGCCGTTCGGATTCTACGCTGCGCGGCCACTACCCGGTGGAGACCGATGTGATCGCGGAAGAGCTGGGGCCGTTCGATGCGCACTTCCTGGTACCCGCGTTCTTCGAGGGCGGGCGCGTCACGCGCGACAGCGTGCATTACCTGATGGTGCAGGGACAGCCGGTGCCGGTGCATGAGACCGAGTTCGCGCGCGATTCGGTGTTCGGCTATCGCCACAGCTATTTGCCCGATTACGTCGGGGAAAAGACCGGTGGCCGCATCAAGCCGGAACAGGTGGAGCGCTTCCTGCTGGCGGACGTGCGCGGCGACAGCCTGCCGCGCCTGATGCAGTTGCATGGCAATGCCTGCTGCGTCGTGGATGCCGAAACGCAGGGCGACCTTAACCATTTTGCGGAGCAATTGCGCCTGGCGGCCGGTCAGGGCAAACGCTTCCTGTTCCGCAGTGCCGCCAGTCTGCTGACTGCGCTGGCGGGCCTGCCTGTGCAGCCCGTGGCTGCACAGGACATGGCGCGCTATGTGCGCGGCGGCAAGCCGGGCGCGGTGATCGTCGGTTCGCACGTCAAGAAGACCACCGCGCAACTTGAACAGCTGCTGAAGATGCCCGGCGTCACGCCCATCGAAGTGAACGTTGAGCAGCTGCCGGCCGGCCGCGATGCGCTGCTGGCCGAGATCGTGCGGTCATGCGAGCAGAGTCACGCGGCAGGCCATACGCCGGTGGTCTTCACCAGCCGCCTGGAAAAGGCGTTTGCCGACCAGGCCACACGTCTGGCATTCGGCGAGATGGTTTCAGCTTTCCTGATGGATGTGGTGCGGAACCTGCCCAGGACCCTGGGCTTCCTGATCAGCAAAGGCGGAATCACTTCCAACGACGTATTGAGTTCCGGGCTGGCGTTGCGGACATCACGCGTGGTCGGGCAGATATTGCCGGGGTGTTCGGTGGTGTGCTGCCCGGCAGATCATCCGCGTTACCCGAACCTGCCCGTGGTGATTTTCCCGGGCAACGTCGGCGATGACCAGGCGGTTGCTACGGCCTACGCAAGACTGACCGGTAAAGCGGAGCATTCGATATCGGGATCAAATTTTCTGACAGCAAAGGCATAGGCAATCAGGTCGACGGCCAAATATCGGGGGAGAAAATATGGACGAAGTCGCTGCGGCAATAGAAACCAAAGTTTCGCAACAAAAGCATTCGATATTTGCTTCCGCATGGCCGCAGCTAGTCATCGGCGTCATTTGCATGGTGATGATCGCCAACTTGCAATATGGATGGACGTTCTTTGTACCCGATATCCAGAAGCACTTTGGCTGGGACAGAAGCGCCATCCAGATCGCCTTCACGCTGTTTGTGCTGTTTGAGACCTGGCTGGTGCCGGTCGAAGGATGGTTCGTGGATCGTTTCGGTCCGCAGATCGTCGTGTTCATCGGAGGCCTTGCCTGCGCATTCGGATGGGGCATGAACTCCTACGCCACCTCGCTCGGCCAGTTCTACTTCGCGCAGATCGTCGCGGGTGTCGGTGCCGGTGCCGTTTACGGAACCTGCATAGGCAACGCCCTCAAGTGGTTCCCGAGCCGCAGGGGCATCGCCGCCGGATTGACCGCTGCAGGATTCGGCGCGGGTTCCGCACTGACCGTCATTCCGATCCAGGCAATGATCAAGAGCGAAGGGTTCCAGAACACTTTCCTGTATTTCGGCCTGGGGCAGGGGGTCGTGATCTGCCTGTTCGCTTTCGCGATGGTGGCCCCAAGGGTGGGTCAGCTGGGTGCTGCGGTCGTCAAGCATGCCGCGTTCCACAGCCTCAAGGAGATCTCCGGCAGGGAGATTATCGGTGCGAACCGGTCGTGGCTCATCGCCGCCGCGGTCGCGCTGGCCGGAGGCCTCACGATGTGGTCCATGGGCCTCAATTTCTACATCCCGCTGGCGCTGGCCTTGTATATCTTTATTGTCGGCGGATCCATTGTCTGGAGCCAGGGGCAGCCCATCTTTACGCTGATGTACTTCATGTTCGTGATCGTCGGCGCGGGCGGACTCATCGTTACCGCCAACCTGGCGCCGATATCGCTGGACCTGAAAGTGGGAACGGTGCCGGTGACCCTCGCCTGGATGACGCTACCTGCGCTGACTTTCGCCGCCACGCTCGACCGCACCCTGAACGGCCTGACGCGGCCATTTTTCGGCTGGGTGTCCGATCACATCGGCAGGGAGAACACCATGTTCATCGCCTTCTTTCTGGAAGGCATCGGCATATTCATGCTCTATAAGCTCGGCTCGGACCCGGTCTGGTTCGTGATCCTCAGCGGCCTCGTGTTCTTTGCCTGGGGCGAGATATACAGT
>DAIDAJ010000055.1 GCA_027310665.1 Sideroxydans sp.
CATAATATTTGCGGCACACCGCACGCGTGTTGCCCAGACGCTCCGCCACCGCATCCAGCGCCTGCACGATGTTGCGTTCCGCCTCGGTGCGGCTGTCGGCAGGCCCCAGCGCCCGTAGCGTCACCGCGGCCACCATGGTGCCGCCCCACGTCCTGAAATCCTTGGCCGTGATATCGCGGCCGCTGGTCTGGCGCAGATAATCGTTCACATCGTCCGCCACCAGCACCCTGCGCTTGCCCGTCGCATCCTGATACTGAAATAGCTCCTGCCCGTGCATATCCTGGCAGCGCTGCACGATGCGGGCGATGCGCGGGTCGTCCACCGTCACCGAATGCTCCACCCCGCTCTTGCCGCGAAAGCTGAAGCGCAACAGCGGCCCTTCCACCAGCGCATGCTTGCTGCGCATCGTCGTCAGGCCGTAAGAATGGTTGTCGCGCGCGTATTCGTCGTTGCCCACGCGGATCAGCGACTTGTCCAGCAACCGCACCAGCGTGGCGAGCAGCTGGCGCCGCGTCAGATCGCCCGCGCGCAGATCCAGTTCCACGCGTTCCCGCAGCAAAGGCAGGATCTCGCTGAATTCCAGCATGCGGCGAAACTTGGATTGGTCGCGCGCCGCGCGGTAAGAAGCATGGTAGCGATACTGCTTGCGGCCGCGTGCATCGCGCGCCGTCACTTGGATGTGCCCATCGGGATCAGGACAGATCCACACATCGATCCATGCCGGCGGGATCGCCAGCGCATTGAGCCGCTCGCGCGTGATCATCTCGGCGATGCGCGTACCGTCCTCATCGTAATAGCTCCACCCCTTGCCGGAGCGGCGCCGGCTGATCCCGGCAAAGCCATCGGTCACATAGTGCAACCCGGCGCGGGTAGCCGACTTGCAATACTCCTTGTGCTTGGTGGTCATCATCCTGTGCTTCTTTTCTTGTGAGGTGGCATTTGGTGCATGGGAGTTGGGAGCCGGAATGCGTCCGGGGTTTGAGATGATTCTAGCGGGGAGGGATTGCGGCACCTGTGCGATGGCGCACATTGGGTATAAGTGCGCCGGCAATGATGAGCGTCATTTGCCTGATGGCGAAGCGCAAATAAAACCATTAGCATTGGTATGGTTATACTTTACGAACCGGAAGGGGCGGTCTATGGCAGACAAAAAATTGTTCATTGCCACAGCAAACATCGAATCGAAGATTCTGCTCATACGCGGGCAGAAGGCCATGCTGGACGCGGACTTGGCAGAACTTTATGGCGTAGAGACCAGAGCGTTGAATCAGGCACTCAAGCGCAACGTTGAGCGCTTTCCCGAAGACTTCGCGTTTCAACTTACCGCGGAAGAATCTGCCAACTTGATATCACAGAATGTGACATCAAGTTGGGGTGGTCGGCGCAAACTCCCGTATGTTTTCACCGAGCACGGCGCCCTCATGCTCGGCAACGTGCTGAAATCGGAACGCGCCGTCGAAGTCAGCCTCATGGTAGTGCGTGCCTTTATCCGCATGCGCGAACTAGTCGAAGGCAACAAGGAACTGGCGCAGAAGCTTAACCAACTGGAACGCAAGGTCGGCGCGCACGACAAGGCCATTGCCGAAATCATCAACGCCATCCGTCAACTTATGGCACCATCCGACCCGAACAAAAAACGCCCCATCGGCTTCGCACCGTGGAAGGAAAAATAGTCGTCGTGTCGCCAGAAGAACTCGCCAGACAAAATATTGACCGGTTGCTTGCCCAGGCAGGCTGGCACGTGTGCGACGCATCTGCCACTAATATCCACGCCGCGCGGGGTGTAGCGATCCGCGAATTCCCGCTCAAATCCGGACATGGCTTCGCCGATTACCTGTTGTATGTCGATGGCAAGGCCGCCGGCGTAATCGAGGCCAAGAAAGAAGGCGTCACCCTGAGCGGCGTCGAAACCCAATCCGACAAATACACGCAAGGCCTGCCCGATGGCCTGCCACGCTGGCGCAACCCATTGCCGTTTTCCTACCAATCCACCGGAATCGAGACACGCTTCACTAACGGACTTGATCCCGACCCGCGCTCGCGCCCTGTGTTCGCCTTTCACAAACCGGAAATGTTCGCCGAATGGCTGGCTTATCTCCCCTCGCCCGCCCCTCACCCCATGCCCTCTCCCAGTGGGAGAGGGGGGAGCCACGGGGCCGGGGGTGAGGGAGCTTCCCATGTTGCTGAACCTGACGCCTCATTCCTCGCGCGTTTGCAGTCCATGCCGAAGCTTGAGAAGGAAGGCCTCTGGCCCGCGCAGATTACTGCCATTCAAAACCTCGAAGCATCGCTCAAGGAAAACCGCCCGCGTGCCCTGATCCAGATGGCCACGGGCTCAGGCAAAACCTTCACCGCCATTTCGTTCATCTATCGCTTGATAAAGTTTGCTGGCGCGCGGCGCGTGCTGTTCCTGGTTGATCGAGGCAACCTTGCCGACCAGACCCTCAAGGAGTTCCAGCAATACGCCTCGCCCTACAACAACTTCAAGTTCACCGAGGAATACATCGTCCAGCGCATGCAGAGCAACACGCTCGACACCACCGCGCGTGTCTGCATCTGCACCATCCAGCGCCTGTATTCCATGCTCAAAGGCAAAGACCTTGACCCGGAACTGGAAGAAGAATCCGTAGACCAGATCGGCGGCCTGTTCAAAAAACCCGAGCCCATCGAATACAACCCGGCCTTCCCCATCGAGAGTTTCGACATCATCGTCACCGACGAATGCCACCGCTCTATCTACAACCTGTGGGCGCAGGTGCTCGAATATTTCGATTCCTACCTCATCGGCCTCACCGCCACGCCCAGCAAACAGACCTTTGGTTTCTTCAAACAAAACCTAGTGATGGAATACAACCACGAAATGGCCGTGGCCGATGGCGTCAACGTCAACTACGACGTCTACCGCATCCGCACAAAAATCACCGAGGCCGGTTCCAAGGTCGAATCCGGCTACTCTGTGCAAATCCAGGAACGCGACACACGCAAGAAACGCTGGGAAAAGCTCGACGACGATTTCAGCTACGACCCCAGCCAACTCGACCGCGACGTGGTTGCTCCGGACCAGATCCGCAAGATCATCCAGACCTATCGTGACAAACTGTTCACGGAAATCTTCCCCGGCCGCACCTGGGTACCCAAGACGCTCATCTTCGCCAAGGACGATGCCCATGCCGAAAACATCGTCGAGATCGTGCGCGAGGAATTCGGCAAGGGCAACGACTTCGCCCAGAAGATCACCTACCGCACCACCGGCGCGAAACCCAAAGACCTCATCAACGAATTCCGCACCAGCCCCATGCCGCGCGTTGCCGTCACCGTAGACATGATCGCCACCGGCACCGACATCAAGGCGGTGGAAATCGTCATGTTCATGCGCGCCGTCAAATCGCGTTCCTTCTTCGAGCAGATGAAAGGCCGCGGTGTGCGCATCATCAAGTCAGACGACCTGCAAAGCGTCACGCCAGATGCCACGGCCAAAGATCACTTCGTCATCGTCGATGCCGTCGGCGTGTGCGAGCAGGACAAAACCGACTCGCGCCCGATGGAGAGCAAGCCCACCGTCAGCTTCGAAAAGCTTATGCAGGCCGTCGCCTTCGGCAACACCGAAGACGACGTGCTCACTTCATTAGCCGGCCGCCTCGCCCGCATGGAACACCGCATGAGCGCCGAAGACGACAAAAAGATTCGTGCCGCAACCGGCGGCCTCGGCCTCAAAGACCTCGCCCACCAGATCATCGCCTCCCTAGACCCCGACGCCGCCATCCTCCCCTCGCCCGCAGGCGGGAGAGGGGCCGGGGGTGAGGGTCTGCGGGATGACGCAACCCGCGATAAACTCATCCACCAAGCCGTGCTCCCGCTCCACGACCCAAAGCTCCGCGAACTCATCGTCGAAATCAAAAAGAAAAACGAAATCGTCATCGACCACGTCAGCGCCGACGAAGTGCTCGAAGCAACCTTTTTCGCCGAAGCGCTGGACCGCGCCAAAGGCATGGTTCAGTCCTTCGAGCAGTTCATCAACGATCACAAAGATGAAATAACCGCCCTGCAAGTGCTCTACAGCAAACCCTACAAACACCGCCTCACCTTCGACGCCGTAAAAGAACTCGCCGACGCCATCGAAAAACCGCCCTACCTGTGGAACGAATCGCAACTGTGGAATGCCTACGCCGCACTGGAAAAGAGCAAGGTCAAAGGCGCCAGCGCCAAACGCATCCTCACCGACCTCGTCTCGCTGGTGCGCTTCGCCATCCACCAGGACAACGAACTCATCCCCTTCCCCGAGCGCGTCAACGCCAACTTCAAAGCCTGGCTCGCCACCCAACAACAGCAGATGCTCCCCTCGCCCGCTGGCGGGATAACCAGCGACTTGGCGGCTTTGCCGCCTAGTCGAATGGCTAGTAGTTCCATCAGAGGGGCCGGGGGTGAGGGAAGATTTACCCCCGAACAACTCCAATGGCTAGAAATGATCCGCGACCACATCGCCGCCAACCTCAGTATCGAACGGGGCGATTTCGAGTACGCGCCGTTCTCGCAACAAGGCGGTCTCGGTAAAGTGCATCAACTGTTCGGCGATAAGCTGAACACGATTATTGAAGAATTGAACGAGGCGTTGGCAGCATGAAGGATCAGACCGAGGATATCTTCGAGCCCGCCATGCCTGTTGTACCGCCAGGTTGGGGTGTATTGCCGTTCGAGCTGGCGATTGATGTCATTTCAGACAAGAGCAAGCGGGTTAAGCAGCGTGAGTACTTGCCAAGCGGGAAACTGCCGGTAATCGATCAAGGGCAGGATTTCATCGGTGGCTACACAGATGATGAGAACATGGCATTTGAGGGGGAGCTACCTGTCATTCTCTTTGGAGATCACACGCGCTCAATCAAGTATGTGAATAAGCTATTCGCTGTTGGTGCAGAAGGAGTGAAGATACTTAAGCCATCGGGTGGATTCGATCCAAAGTACCTCTATTACCTGCTTCGTTCGCTACAGATTCCGAGCCGTGGCTACAGTCGTCACTTTCAGTTTCTCCGCAAGTTTCATTTTCCGCGGGCACCGGAAGGCCAGCAGAAACAAATCGTCGCCGAAATCGAAAAACAATTCTCCCGCCTCGACGAAGCCGTCGCCAACCTCAAGCGCGTCAAGGCCAACCTCAAACGCTACAAAGCCGCCGTCCTCAAAGCCGCCGTCGAAGGCCGCCTCGTCGAAACAGAAGCCGAACTCGCCCGCCGCGAAGGCCGCAGCTACGAAACCGGTGAACAACTCCTGCAACGCATCCTCGAAACCCGCCGCAGTCAGTGGCAAGGTAAGGGTAAATACAAAGAACCCACCGCGCCCGATACCACCGACCTGCCTGAATTGCCGGAGGGGTGGGTGTGGGCTGTTGTGGGTCAGACGGCGCAGATTATCAGCGGCCTGACCAAAAACCCGAAGCGTGAAGCGCTGCCCAATAAATTTCCATACCTGCGCGTTGCGAACGTTTACGCCGACGAGCTACGTCTTGATGAAATCGAGCACACTGGTGTTGCCGATAATGAGCTTGAGAAACTGCTGTTGCAGCGAAACGATTTGCTGGTGGTCGAAGGCAACGGCAGTCCTGACCAGATTGGAAGGGTCGCGCTTTGGGACGGTTCCATACCGAACTGCGTTCACCAGAACCACATTATCAAAGTCCGATTTAGCGGCTCGCTATTTCCCAAGTGGATAATGAATTGGCTGTTATCGCCAAGTGGGCGAAGTCAAATTGAGCAGGTGTCGAGTTCAACATCGGGGTTGCATACGTTAAGCACAGGGAAAGTTTCTCGATTGCCAGCGCCGATTCCGCCTCTTGCCGAGCAATACCGCATCGTTGCAGAAGTAGAACGCCGCCTCTCCCTCATCAGCGAAGTGGGAGCGCAAGTGGAAGCCAATCTCAAGCGCGCCGAGCGCCTGCGCCAATCTGTATTGTCCAGTGCATTTGGGCGATAATTACTACCCTATGCCTACTGCTCAGCACATTTCGATTAACCCCACACTGCTTTCCTGGGCTCGCCAGGAGAGCGGCTTTGAGTTGTTCCGGGTGGCGAAACGGCTGAACGTAAAGCCCGAAAAAGTGGAGGCTTGGGAAAAAGGGGAGTCCCTTCCCACCATGCGACAGGTAGAGAATCTTGCGCATTTTTTTCATCGCCCGCTCAGTGTCTTTTTCCTGCCCGAGCCTCCCCAGTTAACTCCACTTGCAGCGGAATACAGACGGCTGCCTCATGTGATTCCGGGGCACGAGTCGCCAGAGTTGCGACTGAACCTGCGGCAAATGCTGGCGCGTCGTGAAAACGCGTTGAATCTGATGGGAGAGCTCGGGGAGGTTGTTCCGGAATTTTCCTTGAGCGCGAAATTGAATGAATCGCCTATTGAGGTGGGCGCGCGTTTAAGAGCAGCGCTGGGCGTGACTCTCGATGAGCAGTTGGCATGGCCCAGCGAATGGCGCGCATGGGCGTCATGGCGTTCCGCGGTGGAGAACCTTGGCGTGCTGGTTTTTCAATTCAGCAAGGTGGCTATTTCTGAAGTGCGGGGTTTGGCTTTGTTGAGAACGCCGCTTCCAGTGGTCGGTATCAATAGCAAAGAAATTCCGGAAGTCAGGAGTTATACGGTATTGCACGAACTCGTTCATTTGATGCTGGCTGCCGGGCATGAAGAAGCATCTGCATTAAAGGAAGACAAGTCAAACGATGAATGGAACGGGCTTGAGCGTTTTGCCGAGATCGTGGCCAGTCACGCGCTTGTCCCGGAAAATGCTTTGCGGAGCGAAATCGTCTCTCTCGGATTGGGTGATGCAGATTGGGATATTCATGCAACTCGGCGATTGGCGCGGCGGTTCAGAATTACGCCGCTGGCTTTGGCTACCCGGTTGCGTGAATCAGGATTCATGAGTTGGGAGCGGTATGCATTATGGAAGAGTGAATGGGATGCTTATGTTGCGACTCTGGCGGCGCGAAGCAAGGGATTTGCGACGCCCGTCGCCAAGGCGCTCGGTCGCAATGGCCGTCCATACATACAGTTAGTGCTTGAGGCGCTCTCTGCCAACCGGATTACTCCGGTAAATGCTGCGCGTTACCTCGATTTGAAGTTTGAACATTTTGACAAGCTGAAGACCGCGATGCAGAACGGTTCTTCTGCTTTCTCCGGTGATGACTAACGGTACGGCGCGTATGCTGTACTCGGTGGATTCCAGTTCGTTTATGGATTGGCAAGCTCGCTATTATCCGACCGATGTATTCTCAAGCATTTTGACTCAGGTTGATGCCTTGATTGGTGAGGAACGGTTTTGGGCGCCTGCTTTGGTAAGGGAAGAGATCGGTATTGTCGGTACAGGGGGCTTGATCGCATGGGGCAAAGCCCACGCTTCAATCTTCGTTCCTACCGGAGAGTTGTTGGGGGAGGCGCAATCTATCCAGAATAGTTTTCCGGGTTTGCGCGATCCCAAGGCGGAGTTCGAGGAGGCTGATGCTTATGTGATTGCGCTTGCCAAGCTACGCGGTGGTGTGGTGATTACACAAGAAACACCTGCTGCAGAAAAACGCAATCCGAAGCGTAGTCATTTCATTCCTGATGTTTGTCGCGAAATGGGGATACCTTGCTTCAACTTGTTGGGTTTGATGCGCGCCGAGAAATGGCAGTTCTGATTTCTCAAGACGACCCGAGGTCCTTCAACAATCGGCTATACCGTAGCTTGTTCACTATTGACGCCTGTTCACAAAACGTGGACACTGCGAAATTATGGACAACATCCCTGAAAACCTTCTTCTGAACGATGTTCTCGCCGCCGCACAGGCGCAGGGGCTGGCTATTGCGCCAGCCCGTCTTGAGCGCAAGGCGGCTGATCTGGGCGCAGATGCCCGTTTGCAGCTTCGCTTTGGCGGCCACAAGGTTCAATTCCTGGCAGAGGTGAAGCGCGGCCTGCGTCCGGCCACGCTGGGGGCGACTCTGCTGCAACTGGAGCGGCTGGGGGATGAGGCTTTGCTGGTGACCGATTATGTGACGCCGCCGTTGGCCGATGAGCTTCGGGCACGCGGGGTGGCGTTTCTCGATGCGGCGGGCAATGCCTACCTGAACCGGCCGCCGGTGCTGGTCTGGATCAAGGGGCAGCGCCCGGCGGAAATGCCAGTCGCGCCGACAGCAGGGCGTGCCTTTCAGGCTACCGGGCTGCAGGTGATGTTTGCGCTGCTGTGCGAGCCGGAACTGGTGGGGCGTCCGTATCGCGAGATAGGGCGGCTGGCCGGGGTGGCGCATGGCACGGTGGGCATCGTGATGGCGAATCTGGCGGAGGAAGGTTTTATCGTCGACCTTGGGCAGGCCGGTCGGCGGTTGCGAAACCTGCGCCGCTTGCTGGGCATCTGGGTGGAAGCTTATGCCCGCACGCTGCGGCCGAAGTTGCTGCTTGGCCGCTATCGCGCCCCGGCTGGAGACTGGTGGCAGCAGGTTGATCCGCTCGCTTATCAAGCCCAATTCGGCGCCGAACCGGCAGCCGCGCGATTGGATAATTACTTGCGCCCCGGCGTTGCAACGCTTTACGCGGAGAAGGTTCCTGCACGTTTGCTTGCCGATCAGCGCTTGCGCACCGATGTGGCGGGCGATGTGGAGATACGCAAACGGTTCTGGGCATTCGAGCAGCCGGATCATCCTGAGCTAGTGCCGCCGGTGCTGATTTATGCCGATTTGCTGGCGACTGGCGATGCGCGTTGCATGGAAGCAGCTAAACGTATTTACGAGCAATATCTTGCTGAACTTTTCGAACAGGCCTGAACTGCGCCATCTGTCTGCGCTGGTAGCGGCATTCCGCGCCGTGGCGGGCGATGTGCCATTCTTTCTGGCCGGGGCGACAGCGCGGGATTTGCTGCTGCATTATGCGCATGGCATCAATGTGGGGCGCGATACGAGGGATGTGGATATTGCGCTGATGGTTTCCGACTGGCCGACTTACGAGGCATTGCGCTCGCGGCTGATCGCGGGTGGACAGTTTGCGCCGAACGGCAATGCGCTGCATCAGTTGAAGTTTGGCGGCTATCTCGAGATCGACCTGATACCCTTCGGCGCGGTGGAGCGTGCCGACCGTACCATTGCCTGGCCGCCGGATGGCGATTTTGTGATGACGGTGTTCGGCTTCCGCGAGGTGTTTGATGCAACGCTGGTGGTTCGGCTGCCGGACAATGAGGAAATTCGAGTCGTCTCCCTCCCGGCACTGGCGCTGCTCAAGTTGATGGCCTGGAAGGAGCGCAGGCTCAGCGCGCCAGGCAAAGATGCCCATGATCTGGCCATGATCCTGCGCAACTATCTGGATGCCGGCAATCATGAGCGCCTGTACACCGAGGCGGCCCACTTGCTGGAGATGCCCGCTTTTGATTTCGAGCAGGCCGGGGCGTGGTTGCTGGGGCACGACATGGCGCAGTTGCTGCCGCGAGTGGCGAGGCCGCCGGTCGCGAAGATTTTGAACGAGGAAAGCAATCCGCAAGGCACAGTCCGGCTTGTCGGCGATATGCCGATCGAGGCGGGCCTTGCGCTGGTGTTGCTGCAAAGTGTGAATCAAGGATTTCTGGAGAACATGAAACGATGAGCCCGGCAGACATAACGAACAAACTCTGGAATTACTGCAACGTACTACGCGACGACGGTATGTCGTATGGCGATTATGTCGAGCAGCTTACCTATTTGCTGTTTCTCAAGATGGCCGATGAGCGCACCAAAGCGCCGTACAACCAGAAGAGTCCGGTGTCGGCAAAATACAGTTGGGCCAGCCTCATCAAGAAAGATGGCGACGACCTGTTCGATCACTACCGCCATACGCTGGAAGAACTGGGCAAACAAAAAGGTTTGCTCGGGCTGATCTTCAACAAGTCGCAGAACAAGTTCCAGGACCCGGCCAAGCTGCGGCGGCTGATCGTGGACTTGATCGACAAAGAAACCTGGGTGGCTATGAGCGCCGACGTGAAGGGCGATGCCTACGAGGGGCTGCTGGAGAAGAACGCTCAGGACACCAAATCTGGCGCAGGTCAATACTTCACGCCGCGCCCGCTGATTCAGGCCATTGTGGACGTGATGGCGCCGAAGCCCGGCGAGAGCGTAAGCGATCCGGCTTGTGGCACCGGAGGTTTTTTGCTCGCGGCGCACGACTATGTGGTGAAGCACAACCCGCACCTCACCAAGCCGCAACTCAAGAAGCTCAAGGAAGAGACCTTCAAGGGCTGGGAACTGGTCAATGCGACGGCGCGACTGTGCGCGATGAACATGCTGCTGCATGGCATCGGCAGTCAGGATTTTGAGCCCATCGTGGTGGGTGATTCGTTAGCATCTGATCCCGGCGATCGCTTCGAGATGGTGCTGACCAATCCGCCTTTCGGCAAGAAGAGCAGTACCACCATCGTGGGTGAAGAAGGCAAAGTCAGCAAAGAGCGCGATAGCGTCGAGCGCGGCGACTTCTGGACCACGACCTCGAACAAACAGCTCAACTTCGTCCAGCACGTCAAAACCCTGCTCAAGCAAAACGGCCGCGCCGCGGTGGTTGTGCCTGACAACGTGCTGTTCGAGGGCGGCGCCGGTGAAACCATCCGCCGCAAGCTGCTGCAGGAGTGTGATGTGCACACCTTGCTGCGCCTGCCCACCGGGCTGTTCTACGCGCAGGGAGTGAAGGCGAACGTACTGTTCTTCGACAAGAAGCCTGCCTCTGAGACGCCGTGGACGAAGAAGCTGTGGATTTACGATCTGCGCACCAACATCCACTTCACGCTCAAGACCGATCCCTTGAAGCGCGAAGACCTCGACGAATTCGTAAAGTGCTACAACCCGGAGAACCGTCACCAGCGCAAAACGACATGGTCCGAAAAGAAACCAGAAGGCCGTTGGCGTGTTTACGACTACGAAGAATTGGTGGCACGCGACAAGTTGAGTCTGGATATTTTCTGGCTCAGGGATGAGTCGCTTTCCGATTCAGACAATTTGCCTGCACCAGATGTGATAGCGGCAGAGATCGTGGCAGACCTGGAGGCGGCGCTGGAGCAGTTTCGCGAGATTCTGGGCGACATGAATGTTGTCGAAGATGAGGCATGAAGTTCGAGAGTTAAGGTGAGTCTATTGATCCGGCACTCATTATCCAAGAATCCGTTCGCATTGAGCTTGTCGAAATGTGAATGGATTCTTGTGTCTCAACAGGCTGTGCGTGTGCTGTTGGGGCGAATGCCCCTTACAGCCTCGGCCTGCCCCTTGCGGGTGCAGCACGAACAGCAATGAGGTTCAAAGTGTGCCGGATCAATAAAATAATTAGGGACAGACCACGAATATTGTTCATACAAATTCCATGCATTTTTCGTACTACTCTATAATTTCTGAGCTGAAAGCTCATGCAGCGGTATTCTTCACCCGCTTCACATGTGCTGTCGCTGTTCCCTTGTTAAACCGGCCGGCTGTGATGTCGTCTTTCGTTTCGGCCAATGCGGCTTCCAGCTCGCATTCGCGCAGGTGGTGATACTGTGCGATCTTCATCACAACGAATCGCTCTCTGCCGCGTACCGAGATAATCGCTTCCGGTTGATCCGCCAGCACGACCTCGATGGCAGCGATGCCTTTTGTTTTTAAATCGTTTTCGGTCAGGTCGGACATGACTTGTTTCCTTGTGGAGTTGTTCTCAGCATGCGGGCTTGCTCGTTAATAATGAGGCGGCCTCTCGTTCGCCGAAGACTTGCCCTCATTCCCCGCTTCAGCCAGTGCCTGGACGTGCCTTGCGAGCGCCCTGCAAACCTCTTCCAGCTGGTCCAGCTTTTGCTGCTGCTGATAGACGGTTTTGTTCAGTTCCTCGATCTGGTCTTCCTGGTAGGAGATTTTTGTTTCGATGTTTTCTAGGCGTTCTTCAATCATGGGGTAGTCTTGGGAGTTCGGCGATGGGCTGGGGAGTAGGCATTTTAGCGTGGTGGCAGGATTGTCGTTCACCCTTCGACGGGCTCTGATGGAACTACTAGCCATTCCACTAGGTTGTCAAAAACGCCAACCAAGTGGCTGGGTATAAGTATTGACTAAGCACGATACCCCCGTACCAAGTCACTACTTAACGGCGAACGGGCTAGGTTGTCCGCAAGTAGCTTAGATTGACAACAGAACGAACGTTCTCTACGATGTGGAGACCTTTTTATCAACTCGTGACAGGTCGTCACGAGTTGAAACTGTATCTTGGCATTCCTTTTTATGGAGTCCTGACAATGAAACCCCAGCCAGCAATCTTTGAAGAGCATGAAATCCGCCGCGTGTACGACGAGGACACTGAAACATGGTGGTTTTCGGTGGTGGATATTGTGCAAGTTCTGACCCAACAGCCAGATTTTCAAGCCGCCAGAAACTACTGGAAGGTGCTGAAAAATCGCTTGAGCAAGGAAGGTAGTGAGTCGGTTACAAAATGTAACCGACTGAAATTGCCTGCCGCCGATGGCAAAAGTTATCTCACCGATGTCGCCACTGCTGAGACATTGCTTCGGTTGGTGCAGTCAGTACCCAGCCCAAAAGCCGAACCGATCAAACTATGGCTGGCAAAGGTGGGCTATGAGCGGATGCAGGAAATGGCTGATCCCGCACTATCACTAGACCGAGCTCGCGAGACTTGGCAGAAGCACGGACGTAGCGAGAAGTGGATACAGCAGCGCATGACCGGGCAGGAGACGCGCAACAAGCTCACCGATTATTGGGCGAACCACGATATCAAGAAGGGCGATGAGTACGCGATTCTCACCAACATCATTCATCAGGAATGGTCGGACGTGAACGTGAAAATGCATAAAGAGATGAAGGGCCTGCAAACCCAGAATCTGCGCGACCACATGAGTGAAGCGGAGCTGATCTTTACTGCACTGGCAGAATTGTCCACGCGCCAGATCGCCGAGAGTGTGGAAGCAACAGGCATGAGCGAAAACGAAGTCGCAGCCAAGACGGGTGGCGGCATCGCAAAAAAGGCGCGGTTGGATCTTGAAGCCAAAACGGGCAAGAAGGTGGTGAGTGGTGAGAATTATTTACCGCCAACCAAGAAAAAAATAGGGAAGAAAACACAGTGATCCAGGCAGGCGGATAAGTCGCTATCTGGCAGGCTGAAGCGTATCTTGAGCGGGGTACCTTATGCGCATTCATGTTCTAAGCGATCTGCACATTGAAGTCGCCGCCTATCAGCCGCAGCCTGTCGAGTGCGATGTGGTGGTGCTGGCGGGCGATATCGGGAACCATGTGCGGGGGATGGAGTGGGGGCGGCACAACTGGCCGGACAGGGAGATCCTTTACGTTCCGGGCAACCATGAGTTTTATCGGCTGGGGCGGATCGAGACGTTGCGGGAGATGCGCGTTCGCGCACGAGAGTTGAGTGTGCACCTGCTGGATAACGATGAGGTGGTGATCGCCGGCATACGCTTCCTGGGCAGCACGCTGTGGACCGACTTCGATCTGTTCGGCGGGGAATTGAAAAAGGCCGCGATGGCCGAAGGCAAGAAATACCTGAACGATTTCCGTCTGATCCGCGAACGTTTCAGGATGTTCGGCCCGGCACGCTCAGCGCAGCTGCATAAGACCTCGCGCGCCTGGCTGGCGGCAAAGCTCAACGAACCCTTCCCGGGCAAGACCGTGGTCGTCACGCACCACCTGCCCAGCGCGCGATCCGTCGCCGATCGCTATAAGGCCAGTCTCACGTCGGCCTGCTTCGCATCCCATTTGGACGAGTTGATGGGAGCCAGTGTGCTGTGGATCCATGGCCATACGCATGACAGTTTTGATTACGTCCTGCACGGCACCCGCGTCGTGTGCAACCCGCGCGGTTACTGCCGCAACCCGGACAAGCCGGAGAACAGGGAATTCGATCCGGCGTTGGTTGTGGAGGTCTGAGCCCGGACGGAGGTCGTTCTGGAACACAGATACCGTTCAAGAAAAAGCCTCGCATCCCTGCGAGGCTTCTTTGTTTCCAGGGAAGCGCAGATCAGATCCGTTGTTCGTGGTGACCCTTCGACAAGCTCAGGGCGAACGGCCCTAATCTGCGCTTCCCCTAAACCGGGTTGCCGGATCAGATCTTGAAGCGGTTCACCGTGGCCTGCATGTTGTCCGCCAGTTTCGCCAGCAGTTCAGCGGCTTCGGCGGTCTGCTCGGCGGAAGCGCTATTCTGTTCTGTCATTTGGGACACTTTTTCGATATGCGTCGCGATGTCGCTGCTCGCACGGCTTTGCTCTTCGAGTGCGGTGGAGATGTCGCTGACCGTGCGGATCACCTGGCCGGATTCTGTCTTGATCTGGTTGATGGCATTGCCGGCCTGCTGTGCGAGTTCCACGCCGCTGTCGACTTGCATCACCGTCGCGTCCATGCCGGCTACTGCGGCGTTGGAAGCCTGCTGGATGGTGGCGATCATCTGTGTGACTTCCTGCGTGGACTGGGTGGTGCGTTCGGCAAGCTTGCGCACTTCGTCTGCTACCACCGCAAAACCGCGGCCTTGCTCGCCGGCACGGGCTGCTTCGATGGCTGCATTCAGGGCCAGCAGATTGGTCTGGTCGGCGATCTCCTTGATGACCTTCACGATGGAAGAGATCTTGTTCGATTGCTCGCCCAGATTGGCGATCGAAACGGAAGTTTCGCGCACGGTATTGGCGATCTTGCGCATTTCCTCCGCCGCATTATGAATGATCTCACCGCCCTTTTCGGAGAGCTGGCCGGAACTCTGGGATATCTTCAGCGCTTCACGGGCACCTTCGGACACATGCGCGATGCTGACGGTGACCTGTTCCACGGTTGCCGCCATCGACGATGTTGCTTCGCTCTGGCTGCTGGAGCCAGTGGCCACCTGATGAGAAGATGCCGACAGCGAGTGCGATGAATCGGAGACTTTCGCGATGTCTTCGTGCACTTGGCGGAACGCGGTTTGCAGGTTGCCCATCAGTTCATTGAATGAATTCGCGGTCTGGCCGATCTCGTCGTTGCTGTTCACCTTGACGCGCCGGGTAAAGTCGCCGGTGCTGCTGATCTCCATGATTGCCGTGCGAAGCTGGCCTGCCGGGACGGATACCAGTTTGTGCAGGATGTATTTGAACAACAGCCAGAGCACCACCTGCACTCCGAGGATGACGACCACCGACATCCACGCCAGCATCCTCAGTTCCGCATTGTTGGTGGAGATATCGAGGTCGACCACGGACGCCCCGTTGTGGTAACCCACGGGCACGGTGTGGCACATCAGGCAGTTGGTGCCCCTGAAATTCGTGCTTTCGGTGTAGGGCACAATCCCGTGCAATATATCCCCGCGTCTCTCGAAGATCTCCTGGCCGTCGTCCAGCGCCTTGCGCTCCTGGTCGCCGGTGGGTTGCTCTTCCGGCAGGCCCATGCCGAACTGCTCCTGCACCAGCTTGTTGCGGATGATGCGCAGGGACTTGATGTCTTCGCCGGAGCCCATCTTGGTGATGAACAGCTTGCGCTGCTCGACGTCACTGATGATGCCGTTCAGCATCAGCATGTTGGCGCCGTTGATCACACCGTCCGCCAGCGCCCTGATCTTGCTTTCCGCTCCGCGTTCCTGGGCTCTGCGTTCGATGTTGTAAAAGGAGACTGCAGCGACGATGCTGACGATCAGCAGAAGGAACTGGACGGACAACTGAACTTTGACGGCGATACTTGATGTGATGAAATTAGGCATTCTCGACATCTCCCAAAAATTATTATTAGTCGTTTCTATGTTTACGTTTACGCTTGCGGCTTTCCATTTCCGGCGAGCAACCCGATACTAAGTTGGTGCCCGCAAATGAATATTCTGCAGGTCGTCTTGAACATGCTTGCGCGCATGTTTGCTAAAGCAGGCGAACTATTCGTGTATAGCTACTCTAGCGGCCAGATATAGTATTTATTTAGGGAAACAGCAACACAAAAAGCATCTAATTCATTGTCACGGCTGACGAAAACGTCAAATTGGCGTTAAATGTCCCGCGTCAGCTCCCCCGAAAATATTTAACCACATAAAAAATACGGACACTATCCTTCCGGTCAAATTCGTATTCCGAGCGAATCGGTCACTCTTTTAAATAGCGGTCTTTCCTGTCGTGCATATCTGTAACGCCCTATCCATCAGGTATTGGCGGGTGATCAGGTATGTGGCACGGAACTTGATACAGGCCCTGCGTAAGGATGATTTTCCGTCAGGGCGGACGGTTGATCGTGCAGAAAGAGCCTGTACCGATAGACAAGGGAGAGAGAAATGTCGATAGAAACATTTTATGAGGTGATGCGGAGGCAAGGCATTTCGCGCCGCAGTTTCCTGAAATTTTGCAGTTTGACCGCGGCCTCGCTGGGCCTGGCGCCGACGATGGCGCCGAAGATCGCCGAGGCGATGGAAACCAAACCGCGCACACCGGTGATCTGGCTGCACGGCCTGGAATGCACCTGCTGCTCGGAATCGTTCATCCGTTCCGCGCACCCGCTCGCAAAAGACGTGGTGCTGTCCATGCTCTCGCTGGACTACGACGACACCCTGATGGCGGCTGCCGGACATCAGGCGGAAGAGATCATTGCCACCATCCGCGAGAAATACAAAGGCAATTACATCCTCGCGGTGGAAGGCAACCCGCCGCTGAACGAAGACGGCATGTTCTGCATCCACGGCGGACGGCCATTTGTCGAGGTATTGAAAGAGACCGCTGCCGATGCCAAGGCCATCATCTCCTGGGGCGCGTGCGCTTCCTGGGGTTGCGTGCAGGCTGCCAAGCCGAACCCGACGCGTGCCACGCCGGTGCACAAAGTCATCACCGACAAGCCCATCATCAAGGTGCCGGGCTGCCCGCCCATCGCCGAGGTGATGACCGCGGTCGTGACCTACATGCTGACCTTCGACCGCATCCCCGAGCTGGATAGACAGGGACGGCCGAAGATGTTCTACGGCCAGCGCATCCACGACAAATGCTATCGCCGTCCGCACTTCGATGCGGGGCAGTTCGTCGAACATTGGGATGACGAAGCCGCGCGCCGCGGTTATTGCCTCTACAAGATGGGTTGCAAAGGCCCCACCACCTACAACGCTTGTTCCACCGTGCGGTGGAACGGCGGCGTGTCGTTCCCGATCCAGTCCGGCCACGGTTGCATCGGCTGTTCCGAGGACGGCTTCTGGGACAAGGGCGGGTTCTACAACCGCGTCACCAACATCAACCAGTTCGGCATCGAAGCCAATGCCGACAAGGTCGGTGGCACGGTGGCGGCTGTCGCGGGTGCGGCAGTGGTCGCACACGCGGCCGTCACCGCGTTGAGCAAAGCTCGCGCCGGTAAAGAAGATCAGAACAAGGGAGGCAAGTAATCATGTCAGCTTATGAAACTCAGGGCTTCAAGCTCGACAACTCTGGCCGCCGCGTGGTGGTCGATCCGGTGTGCCGCATCGAAGGACACTTGCGTGTCGAAGTGAACCTGGACGGCAACAATGTGATCCGCAACGCGGTGTCCACCGGCACCATGTGGCGCGGCCTGGAAGTGATCCTGAAGGGCCGCGATCCACGCGATGCCTGGGCCTTCACCGAGCGTATCTGCGGTGTGTGCACCGGCACGCACGCGCTGACCTCGGTGCGCGCGGTGGAAGATGCGCTGGCGATCCAGATTCCCGAGAACGCCAACACCATCCGCAACATCATGCAGCTGAACCTGTATGTGCACGACCACCTAGTGCACTTCTACCACCTGCACGCGCTGGACTGGGTGGACGTGGTGTCGGCGCTCAAGGCCGATCCGAAGAAGACTTCCGAACTGGCGCAGAGCATCTCCAGCTGGCCGCTGTCCTCACCCGGCTATTTCCGCGACGTGCAGAACCGTTTGAAGAAGTTCGTCGAATCCGGCCAGCTCGGCCCGTTCAGCAACGGCTACTGGGGCAACCCGGCGTACAAGCTGCCGCCGGAAGCCAACCTGATGGCGGTGACGCATTACCTTGAAGCGCTGGATTTCCAGAAGGAGATCGTCAAGGTCCACACCATCTTCGGCGGCAAGAATCCGCACCCGAACTGGCTGGTGGGCGGCGTGCCGTGCGCGATCAACCTCAACGATGTCGGCGCCGTCGGCGCGATCAACATGGAGCGGCTCAACCTGGTCAAGAGCATCATCGACCGCACCAAGGAGTTCGTGGAAAAGGTCTATATCCCCGACCTGCTGGCCATCGGATCGTTCTACAAGAGCTGGACTTACGGCGGCGGCCTGTCGTCGAAGAACATCATGTCCTACGGCGATATCCCGCAGCGCGCGAACGATTACACCGCGCCCAACCTGCTGCTGCCGCGCGGCGCCGTGATCAACGGCGATCTCGCAAAGATCCACGAGATCGACCTGCGCAATCCGGACGAGATCCAGGAATTCGTATCCCACTCCTGGTACAAGTATGCGGACGAGAGCAAAGGCCTGCATCCTTGGGATGGCGTCACCGAACCCGACTATCACCCGGAAGGACCCAACTTCAAGGGCACGCGCACGAAGATCGAGAACCTCGACGAGAGCGGCAAGTATTCCTGGATCAAGGCGCCGCGCTGGAACGGCAACGCGATGGAAGTCGGCCCCTTGTCGCGCATGGTGCTGGGCTATCTGCAGCCCAAGCAATTCCCCGTCATCAAGGACACCATCGACGGCGTGCTGAAGAAGCTCGACTTGCCGGTCACGGCGCTGTTCTCCACGCTGGGACGCACCGCAGCACGCGGCATCGAGGCGCAGTACTGTGCCGACCTGCAAGTGCAGCAATTCGACAAGCTGATGGCCAACCTCAAGGCGGGCGACGATTCCACGGCCAACGTCGATAAATGGGAACCGTCCACCTGGGCCAGGGAAGCGAAGGGCGTGGGCTTCACCGAAGCGCCGCGCGGCTCGCTGGGACACTGGATCAAGATCAAGGACACCAAGATCGACAATTATCAGTGTGTGGTGCCGACCACCTGGAACGGCAGTCCGCGCGACCCCAAGGGACAGATCGGTGCGTTCGAGGCTGCGCTGATGAATACGCCGATGGCCAAAGCCGACCAACCGCTGGAGATCTTGCGCACCCTGCACAGTTTCGACCCCTGCCTGGCATGCTCCACGCATGTGATGTCGCCGGACGGGCAAGAGCTGAGCAAGGTCACGGTACGCTAACGCGCACGAAAGGAGACTGTCATGTCTGTCAAAACTGAGGTCGATGAGTCGGCGCTGACCGCCGCGGGTAATACGGTTTACGTCTACGAGGCGCCGGTACGCGCGTGGCACTGGATCAACGTGCTATGCATAGTGACATTGGCGATCACCGGCTGGTTCATCGCCAGCCCGTTGCCGAGTGTGGCGGGCGAAGCGAGCGATAATTTCCTGATGGGATATATCCGCTTCGCGCACTTCGCGGCCGGTTACGTCTTTGCCATCGGATTGCTGGTGCGCCTGTACTGGGCGTTTGCGGGCAACCACCATGCGAAGCAGCTGTTCATGCTACCGGTCACGGACAAGGAATGGTGGTCCGGTTTGCTGCAGGAGTTGCGCTGGTACATGTTCATCGAGAAGTACCCGAAAAAATATGTGGGGCATAACCCGCTCGGCCACTTGTTCATGTTCTTTGCGATCACGCTGGGCGGCACGTTCATGATCGTGACGGGCTTCGCGCTGTACGGCGAGGGCGCGCAAGCGGGCAGCTGGTCGAACATGCTGTTCACCAGCTGGGTGATCCCGCTGTTCGGGCAAAGCCAGGCGGTGCATTCCTGGCACCACCTGCTCGCCTGGGGCATCGTGTGTTTCGTGATCCTGCATGTCTATACCGCGATCCGCGAGGACATCATGTCGCGCCAGACCATGATCAGCGCGATCATCGACGGCAAGCGCACCTTCCGTGAATAAGTAGTGAACCCAAATTGTTCATTAGCGCAAATTCTCGTCATTCCGGCGAAGGCCGGAATCCAGTCGATGAAAAATCACCCGCGATAGCGGGACAAGTTCGCCATTCTGACCGCTATGCGGGATGTGCGTTCTTGCTGGATACCGGCCTTCACCCGCAAGGGGTACGCCGTGGTTGTAAGGGGCTTAAGCCCCAACAACACACGCAGCGCCGGTATGACGGCCTATTGAGCTATCCGGGGTCAGGTCTTCGCTTGCGGCCAACTTCCCTTCCCGTTAACAGGCCATGTCGCAAGAGTTGAAAGCAAACGCGGGCAAGAGCCCGCGTTTCTTTTGGGCCGCCCCGCGCACGCCGGTGCATCCCGGGCATTTCCTCGATACGCGCTACCTGCAACCCGGCCACATCTCGCAGGAAGCGCTGGCCGCCGCGCTCGGCATCTCGCGCCGGCGCGTCAACGAACTGGTGCGTGGCAAGCGCGTGATCACTCCCGATACGGCCGTGCGCCTGGCCCTGCATTTCGGCACGGATGTGGCGTTCTGGCTGGATCTGCAGTTCGCCTGGGATCTGCATCAGGCACAGCAGATGTACTACAAACAGGTCAAGACAGTTCCATAGCAGGTGTGTAGGGTGCGCTTGCGCACCAATGAATCTGGTGCGCAAGCGCACCCTAAAAATGCTGCATCAGGCGCAGCAGATGTACTACAAGCAGGTCAAAACGGTTCCATAGCAACCATCAATTGCAAGCGCTATGTCCACAATGAATTTGTCGGATTATTCGGCCGCTCTCTAATTGACTAATTATTATGAATATTCCATTTATCGGACGTTGGCATGACTCCTGCTGTAACGGGTGTAGTAACACCGGGGAAACGAAATGAAGAAGACTGAGCTGTTGGTATTGGGCATCGGCAACATCCTGTGGGCGGACGAGGGGTTCGGTGTGCGCTGCGTGGAAGCGCTGAACGCCGCCTGGCAATTCGGCGATGACGTGACCGTGCTGGACGGGGGCACACAGGGTTTGTACTTGCTGCCGTTCCTGGAAGAGGCCCGTTATCTGATCGTGTTCGACGCCGTTGACTATGGCATGCAGCCGGGCGAAATGGTGATCGCCAGGGATGACGACGTGCCGCGCTTCATGGGCGTCAAGAAGATGAGCCTGCACCAGACCGGATTCCAGGAAGTGATCGCCTGCGCGTCGCTGGCCGGAAGGTTGCCCGAATCCATGGTCCTGATCGGCGTGCAGCCGGAACAACTGGAAGATTTCGGCGGCAGCCTGCGCGACATCGTCAAGGCGCAGATACCGCGCGCGCTGGAAGTGGCGCTGGAACAGGTCAGGCAATGGGGTATCCCTTACGCGCCGCGCACCACGCGCATCGTGGAAAAACATCAGCGTGCCCTGGAAATGGACAACTACGAAGCTGGGCGGCCCTCGGCCGAACTGGCTTGCCGTTTTGGGGACGATCGTTTCATTCCTCAGGCCTAGGAGAGCTTATGTGCTTGGGAATACCGATGCAGGTGATCGAAGTGCATGAGACCTACGCACTGTGCGAGGGTCGCAACGGGCGGCAGGTGATCAACACCATGCTGGTGGACCGGGTGGAGGTCGGGCAATGGCTGATGACGTTTCTGGACGCCGGGCGTGAAGTGATCGACGCGGAAAGGGCGGCGCTGGTGAACGCGGCGCTGGACGGCTTGCAGGCAGTGTCTGAAGGTGGGGAGGTCGACCTGGATGTGTTCTTTGCCGATCTGGTGAACCGGGAGCCGACGCTGCCGGAATTTTTGAGGAAGGACAAGGTATGAGCGAGGCGAGGAACGAGACGGTCGAATTTTCCGCGATACGCGCGGCAGAGATGAAAGAGAGTTTCGGCAAACTGCTGGAACGTTTGCGTGCACAAAGCAGGATCACCCTGCTGGACGAGGAAGGCCTCGAAGCGTTCGTGATGGAGGGTGGCGACGGCATGGTGCTGTTCACACAGGAGCCCGACCAGCAACCCGAGACCTGGGACGTGGCGGTGATCCTGCCTGAAGTGCTGAAGCTGACCGGCAATCGCCTGCGCGCCGCGATCATCTCGCCCGAACTGGCGCGCAAGGAAAAGGCGCGCTACGGCATCACGCGCTGGCCGTCGCTGGTGTTCGTGCGCGACGGCGGCTATGTCGGTGTGATCGACGGCATGCGCAACTGGGATGAATACGCGCGCGAGATTGCGGAGATGTTGGAAAAACCGGTTGGGCGCGCGCCGTCGATCGGCATCCCGGTGACGTCCACCGATGCGCCCTCCGCTTGCCACTAACTCAATTCAAGATGTAGGGTGCGCTTGCGCACCAAGCTGTGGTGCGCAAGCGCACCCTACCTTTCTAACCTGAAGCAGGAGGCGCTCCATAATGAAAGATTTCCCCATCCCTGTCGTTGCAGTCGGCCCCGGTTCGCAGCCGGACGAAGACGAAGCGCTGCAATACCTGCCACTGCCCGCTTCCATGATGACCTTTGCGTTGCCGGTCCTCAATGAGGAGGCCGACCCGGCCCTGATGGCGGCAGCATGCAGCGTGGTCGAACAGCTGCGCGATAAGATGGAAGCGATGCCGCTGGGATCGCCGACGATCCCTGTCATCGAATTGCAGGAGATGGATACGGAAGTGGTGCGCCTGCTGAACCAGACCATGGGCGAGGGCGAGGTGAGCATCTCGGTGCGCGGGTCGAGCGCATACCGCATCCAGGAAACCGTGTTCGCCGGGGTATGGCGCCTGCATGAGTTTGCCGCAGACGGCCGCCTGGTGCGCGACGCGATCATGGCCTGCGCGATACCGCCGATAGTGACACAATGGGCACGGGAAGACGTGTCGCTGGATTGCACGATGCCGCACAAGACCCCGGGCATCATGAATGCACTTTCAGTGCTGACGGAGATCGTGGGCAAAGCAAGGGCTTACAAAGCAGGCGACGCCGCGCATGTGGTCAACCTGACCTTGTTGCCGATGTCGCCTGAAGACATGGAGTGCCTGCCGCTGACATTGGGTGTGGGCGCCGTGACGATCTTGTCGCGCGGCTACGGTAACTGCCGCATCACCAGCACCCGGTTGCCGAACGTATGGTGGGTGCAATATTTCAACAGCATGGATACGCTGATCCTGAACACCCTCGAAGTCAGCGATGTGCCGGAAGTCGCACAGGCATCGCGGGAAGACTACGAGGACAGCATCGAGCGGCTGGGCGAATGGCTGCAGGTGATGCAGGAGCCGGAAAGACTGGACATATAAAATGCCGGTATCTCAAACATGAGCATGTTCGAAGGTTCATTCCTGGGCGACAACAAGAAACTCTCCGACGACGCCGTGCGGATGGAATGCGGCATCTGCTGGGAGGTGTACGATCCTGCCCTGGGCGACCCGGTCTGGCAGATCGATCCCGGCACACCTTTCTCCAGATTGCCGGATCACTGGACCTGTCCGAACTGCGATGCGGCAAAACACAAGTTCATGGTACTGAACGAATGAACGAGATCGAGCAGAAGCTGGAAGCGGTATTCAACGACATCGCGGGCACGCGCATGGCGGGCCTGCCGATATGCAATACGGCGTTGCGGGTCCAGGCGGTGGGGTTCCGTGCATGGCAGGAGCATTGGGTGGGCGTACTCATCACGCCGTGGACGATCAGCCTCGTACTGATGCCGGGCGACAGGGGCCCGCTCAAGGCGCTCGGTGCGGACGAGAAAATGACCTGGACGTTTCCTTCCGGCAATTACGAATTCATGGGGCTGAACGACCCGGCATTGGGCACCTGCCAGATATGTTCGTTGATCTCTCCCGTGGCCGATATCGAACGCCATGAGAACGCGGTGAGCATCGCCGAACAGGTGATGACGGCCTTGTTCTCGTCCGAGCAGTCCGACCAGATACGCGATGCGGAGCGAAAAGTGAAACTGGAAGCGGCACGGTTGAGCGGCGAGCCGATACCGTTAAAGGACAAGGCGCTTTCACGCCGCGATTTCCTGCGCGGAAGCTTTCTGGGGATGTAGATTTGGATGATGCCGGCAAATTGACGCTGGGCGTGGTATGGGATGGCGATACCGTCAGCGCGACGGATATCCGTTCCACGCGCCCGATGGCGGCGCAGATATTGAAAGGCAAGACACCGGAGCAGGTCGCCCGTATCGTCCCGATGCTTTTCAGCGTGTGCGGCAGGGCGCAGGGCGCGGCTGCCGATGCTGCTTTGCAGGCGGCGCAGCAGGGGAGTGCGGCAGCCTCTGCACCGGTGGAGCACATGATCGTGTGCGAGGCCATGCAGGAACATCTGTGGCGCCTGATGCTCGACTGGACCAAGTTGATGGGCTTGCCGCGGCAGGAACAGCGCTTTGCGGGGTGGTATGCGCTGCTGCGCAAGATCGGCGCGGGCGAGATCGGCATGGACGCGTTCCTGCATGAATTCGAACGTGATTGCCTGGAAATGCCGGCGACGGAATGGCGCGCGCTGGACGATTATCAGGCGTTGCAAGAATGGTCACTCAAGGTGCATAGTCCGTCGGCGCAAGTGCTGTCCAGGCTGGCCGAACTGGAGCGCGGCAGGCACCAGACCTCCGATGCAAGGTTGCTGCCCGCGTGGACGGCAGCGGAGGCGAGCCGCGCATGCGCGGGAAGATGGGACATGGATTTCTCCGCCTGCCCGGACTGGCTGGGAGATACGGCGGAGACGGGTGCGTGGACCTACCATGCGGATGACGGGCTGCTGCACGATGTGTGGCGGCAGAGCAGGTCGAAAGTGTTGTCGCGCCTGCTGGCCAGGGTCATCGATGTGATCGATATGGCGAACGGCACCGCCGCACAGAGGCTGGACGTGACGAGCCCTGAAGCGAATACTGGTGTCGCGGTCGTGCGCACGGCGCGCGGATTGCTGATGCACCATGCGCGTCTCGAGCGGGGGCTGGTGGCGGATTATGCGATCGTGGCGCCGACGGAGTGGAATTTCCATCCCGATGGCTCTTACGCCCGGGATATGCGCGGAATGAAAGAGCGCGACCCGGAGCGTTTGCAGCAGTTGGCGCATGTCGCGGCGTTGTCGCTCGACCCTTGCGTGGCTTACGAGGTGGAGATTCGCGATGCATGAGATGTCGCTGGCGGAAGGCGTTTTACAACTCATAGAGGATTCGGCAAAGACGCAGAGTTTCAGCCGGGTCCGGACGGTGTGGCTGGAGATCGGCCAGCTGGCGGGCGTGGAAGTCGAGGCGATGAAGTTCTGTTTCGACGTGGTGATGCGCGACAGCATCGCGCAGGATGCAAAGCTGGTGATCATCGAGACACCGGGTCAGGCGTGGTGCCTGCAGTGTGCCGAGGTCGTGAATGTGCGGGCCCTGTACGACGCCTGCCCCAAGTGCGGCAGCCATCAGGTGCAGGTGACCGGCGGGAATGAAATGCGAGTCAAAGAGCTCGACGTGGAATAAGGAGGATAGCAATGTGTAACGTGTGCGGCTGCGGCGCAGGAGAAACGACCATCGACGGCAAGGCCGTCGAGCATCACGGGCATGGACATGGCCACGGCGGACACTTCCACGTGCACGCCGACGGTACCGCCCACGATCACGACCACTCGCATGACCATGACCCGGATCTGCATCGCGGCCTCGACCAGTCGCACGAATCGACCGGCAGGCATATGCACTACCATCTGCATGAGGATGGGACGGCCTATCAGCATGTGCACGACCATGATCACGGTCACGGCCATTCGCATGCCCATGCCCATGATCATGATCATGATGCGACGACCCATTACGGCCTCGGTCCGGCAGGTGCGCATGCGCCCGGCATGAGCCAGTCGCGCATGGTGAAGATAGAGCGCGACATCCTGTCCAAGAACGACGGCTACGCCCAGGAGAATCGCGGCTATCTCGCGGAGCACGGCATCTTCGCGCTGAACCTGGTGTCGAGCCCCGGTTCCGGCAAGACCACGCTGCTGGTGAAGACCATCGGCGCATTGAACGGCAGCCTGCCGCTCGCCGTCATCGAGGGCGACCAGCAGACCGACAACGATGCCGCGCGCATCCGCGCCACCGGCGCGCCCGCATTGCAGATCAACACAGGCAAGGGATGCCACCTGGATGCATACATGGTGGGCCGCGCCATGCAGCAACTCAAGTTGAGCGACGACAGCCTGCTGCTGATCGAGAACGTCGGCAACCTGGTGTGCCCGGCCAGTTTCGACCTGGGCGAGGCGCACAAGGTGGCGATCCTTTCCGTGACCGAGGGCGAGGACAAACCGCTCAAATACCCCGACATGTTCCGTGCCGCCGACCTGATGCTGCTGAACAAATGCGACCTGCTGCCGTACCTGGCGTTCGACGCCGACCTGGCCGTGGCCAACGCGCGCCGCGTCAATCCGGACATACGGGTGATCCGTATCTCGGCGACCAGCGGACAGGGCATGGAGGAATGGCTGGACTGGATCAGGGCGGGGTGCCGGCAAGCGGTTGCCACAAAATAAACACCGATCATTCCCTCTCCCGCAAGCGGGAGAGGGTTAGGGTGAGAGGGGCGTTGAGCAACATCACATTTTGCGCATCGCGCAGCCCCTCATCCCCACCCCTTCTCCCGCTTGCGGGCGAAGGGAGTACAAACAGGACTGCTGAACTAATAATCGATATGACTGGAATGATCCACGCGCAAATCAGAGTCTCCGGGCAGGTGCAGGGCGTAGGTTTTCGGCCGTTCGTCTACAAGCTTGCGCATGAACTTGGGCTCGCAGGCTGGGTGCGCAACGACAGCGAAGGGGTGGAGATCGCGGTCGAAGGAGAGCATCCGCAAGTGATGCGCCTGATCGAGCGTCTGCAGAACGAACCGCCGGTGCTGGCGCGGGTGGAGAAGGTCACGCACGATCTGGCGCAGATGACCACAGGGTTGCAGGGGTTCAGTATCGCGGAGAGCCGGGAAGGCAAGGTGCTGACCGGCATCGCGCCGGACATGGCGACCTGCCCCGAATGCCTGGCTGAATTGTTCGATCCCGCCAACCGGCGCTACCGCCATCCCTTCATCAACTGCATCCACTGCGGCCCGCGCTACACGCTCACTGCGCGCCTGCCGTACGACCGCGCGAACACCAGCATGGCGAAGTTCGCGCAATGCCCCGCGTGCCAGCTCGAATACGACACGCCGACCACGCGACGCTTCCACTCGCAGCCCAATGCCTGCCCGGCATGCGGCCCGCGCCTGAGCCTGTTCGATGCGCAGTGGCAGCCCGTTGCAAGCGCCGATCCTGTCGCCGCGACCGCCGTGCGCATCGGGGCCGGGCTGGTCGTGGCGATCAAGGGCATCGGCGGTTATCACCTGGTGTGCGATGCGCGCAATGCTCCCGCCGTGGCCATGTTGCGCAGCGGCAAGCAGCGAGAGGAAAAGCCGTTCGCGGTGATGGTGCTGAACGTGCGTTCGGCGCGTCATTACGCACACTTCCGGGAGCAGGATGGGGCATTGCTGGAGACCGGCGAACGCCCCATCGTATTGCTGCGCCAGGCCTCCGTGTGCAATGCGGAGTTGCACGGCATCGCGCCCGGCTTGTCCAGTATTGGCCTGATGCTGCCCTACACGCCGCTGCATTACCTGCTGTTCCACGAGTTGCTCGGCAAGCCGGAGGGTACGGACTGGCTGCATCAGGCCACGCCGCTGGCGCTGGTGATGACCAGCGCCAATCCCGGCGGCGAGCCGCTGGTGAAAGATGAGGCGGAAGCGCGCGAATCGCTATCCGGCCTGGCGGATGCCTTCCTCACGCATGACCGCGACATCCTGCATCGCTGCGACGACAGCGTGATGAAGTGGCAGGGCAAGGCCCCGACCTTTGTGCGCCGCGCCCGCGGCTATACGCCGCGCCGCATCAAGCTGCCGTTCTCGGGCCCGTCGGTGCTGGCCTGCGGGGCATGGCTGAAGAACACCGTGTGTCTCACGCGCGGCGACGAGGCCTTCGTGTCGCAGCATATCGGCGACCTCGACCATGCCGGTACGCGGCAGATGCTGGACGAGACCGTCGCCTACCTGAGCGATATCCTTGATGTGCAGCCGCAAGCCGTGGCGCACGACCTGCATCCCGATTTCTACAGCACGCAGTTCGCGCAATTCTATGCGGCGCAACGCAAGCTGCCGCTGATCGCCGTGCAGCATCATCACGCGCATATCGCGGCCATCTGCGCCGAGCATCGCATCACCGAACCGGTACTGGGGCTGGCGCTCGACGGCGTGGGGTTGGGCGACGACGGCGGCGCATGGGGCGGGGAGTTGTTGCAGGTGACGGGCGCTCAATGCGAACGCCTGGGACATCTCGCGCCATTGACTTTGCCCGGCGGCGACCGCGCGGCGCGCGAGCCCTGGCGCATGGCGGCAGCGGCGTTGTTCGACATGAACCGTGCCGACGAGATCGAGCGCCGCTTCCCGCATCAGGCGGGCGCCGGAATCGTGGCGGACATGCTGCAGCGCGGATTGAATTGCGTCCCCACCAACAGCATGGGGCGCTGGTTCGATGCGGCGGCCGGACTGCTGGGGGTGAGCGAGGTGCAGGGCTACGAAGGTCAGGCGGCGATGCTGCTGGAGGGGCTCGCCGAACGCTACGGCAAGACCGAGCCGCTCGCCCTCGGCTATATTCATACTGCGAATAACGATCTGGATTTCCGCCCGCTTCTGGCGACCCTCGCCGACTGCAAGGATGCAGCCTATGGCGCCGCCCTGTTCCATGCCACGCTGGCCGCCGGCCTGTGCGCATGGGTACAGCGCGCCGCCGGCCGATCCGGTATCGCTCATGTTGCGCTGGGCGGCGGCTGCTTCCTCAATAACCTGCTGTCGCAAGCCCTGGTCGAAAGTCTGTCTGCGCAGGACCTGCACGTGCTGACCGCGCAGCAATTGCCGCCCAACGACGGCGCGATCTCATTCGGGCAAGCCAGTATCGCCCTGCAACGTCTCAATCAAGGAGCCTGAACCATGTGCCTCGCCATACCCGCCCGCATCGAAGAGCTGACGACTCCGGGCAACGCCATCGTCAACCTGGGCGGAGTCCGCAAGGAGATCTCGCTGGCGCTGGTGGATGACGCGGGAGTCGGCGATTACGTCATCGTGCATGTCGGCTATGCCCTGCAAAAGCTGGATCAGGAGGAGGCCGAACGCACGCTCGAGATGTTCGCCGAAATGGGACAACTGGACGAGTTGCGCGAAGAAATGACCGGAGGCGCAGCATGACGCCGGCCATGTCATTGATGAAACTACTAGCCAATCGACTAAGCAAGCAAGCTTGCAAGTCGCTGGTTATCCGGCGCAGGCCGGAATTCAGTCGATTGAAAGAAATCACGCGAAGCGGGACAACATGCTTTTGTCTGCTTCGCAGCATGTTATTTCTGCTGGATTCCGGCCTGCGCCGGAATGACGGCATCTTGAGGATTTGCTCATGAAATACGTCGATGAATTCCGCGATGGCGAACTGGCCGGGAATATTTCCGCCAACATCGCGCGGGAGGCCGATCCGAAGCGTGATTACCGTTTGATGGAATTCTGCGGGGGGCACACGCACGCGATTTCGCGCTACGGCATCGCCGATCTGCTGCCCGGCAATGTGCGCATGATCCACGGTCCCGGATGCCCGGTGTGCGTGCTGCCCATCGGCCGCGTGGACCAGGCGATCCGGCTGGCGCGCGAACAGGGTGTGATCCTGTGCACCTATGCCGACACCGTGCGCGTGCCGGCTTCCGATAATCTCTCGCTGATGCGCGCCAAGGCCGGCGGCGCGGACGTGCGCATGATCTATTCGACGCAGGATGCACTGAAGGTCGCGCGCGACAATCCCGGGCGCGAAGTCGTGTTCCTTGCCATCGGCTTCGAGACCACCACGCCGCCGACAGCGGTGGCCGTCCGGCAGGCTGCTGCCGAGGGCCTGAAGAACTTCAGCATCCTGTGCGATCACGTGCTGACCCCGGCCGCGATGCATGCCATCCTGGCAGTAGAAGGTGGGGTGTCGCTGGACGGTTTCGTCGGCCCGGCGCATGTGTCGACCGTGATCGGCAGCAAACCGTACGAGCCGTTCGCTGACGATTACGGGAAGCCCGTGGTCATCGCCGGTTTCGAACCGCTGGATGTGATGCAGGCCATCCTGATGCTGGTGCGCCAGGTGAACGACGGTCGCGCTGAAGTCGAGAACGAATTCACCCGCGCGGTGACGCGCGAGGGCAATCTGAAAGCGCAGGAGCTGGTGGCGGAAGTATTCGAGTTGCGCGATATGTTCGAATGGCGCGGCTTGGGCAGTGTGCCGAACAGCGCGTTGAAACTGCGCCCCAGGTACGCCGCATTCGATGCGGAACTCAAATTCAGGGTCGGTTACGTGGAGGTGCCCGACAACAAGGCCTGCGAATGTGCCGCCATCCTGCGCGGGCAGAAACGCCCGCAGGAATGCAAGATATTCGGCACGGTGTGCACGCCGGAGAATCCGGTCGGTTCGTGCATGGTGTCGTCGGAGGGCGCGTGCGCCGCGCATTACAGTTATGGAAGATTCAGGGAGACTGTTTAATGGCGGTTTTTCACTCCCTTCTCCCGCAAGCGGGACTGCGGAAGGGACGCTGCGAAGCAGCGGGGTTCCCACCGGCGTACCTCTTGCGGGTGTAAGGGTTGGGGATGAGGGGTGTTGAGTACGAATACTTTGTGAGGTATGCACAGACCCTCACCCCTAGCCCCTCTCCCGCTTGCGGGCGAGGGGAATTAGCTGCAGACAAGGAGGAGTGAATGCCGCATTACCCCGCCAAGCTTCCCGAAGATATTCGAGCCTATGCTCGGGAGATGCGGAATCGGATGACTGATGCTGAAGCGTTGCTGTGGATGATGT
>DAIDAJ010000079.1 GCA_027310665.1 Sideroxydans sp.
GACCCAAGTCTGCGGCACCTCATAACGCATCCAATCGCGGGTACGCCCCAATATCTGGACGTGGCAGGTTTGCAGCCCGACTTCCTCGTGCAACTCGCGGTACATCGCCTGCTCCGGCGTTTCGCCGTGCTGGATGCCGCCCTGCGGAAACTGCCATGCATCCTGCCTGATGCGCTTACCCCAAAATACCTGATTCTTTGCGTTAGTTAGAATGATGCCGACATTCGGGCGATAACCTTCTCGGTCTATCATGATTCGCCCCACTCTGTTTTTCAATGTGGTGGATTGTTCCACATTTCACCCTCACTGGAAAGACGCCATTCACGCCATGCAGTAGAATCGCGCCTTCCAACCAGCACGATGAGTAATAAACATGCGCGTTTCACAATTTTTCATATCCACACTCAAAGAAGCTCCTTCCGAAGCCGAATTGCCCAGCCATCGCCTGATGTTACGGGCTGGTTACATCCGCAAACTCTCCAGCGGCCTGTACACCTGGATGCCTCTGGGCCTGCGCGTATTGCGCAAAGTCGAAGCCGTGGTACGTGACGAAATGAACAAGAGCGGCGGTATCGAGTTGCTGATGCCGGCAGTGCAACCCGCCGAACTGTGGCAAGAAACCGGGCGCTGGGATGTTTTCGGCCCTCAGATGCTGAAGATCAAGGATCGCCACGACAACCTGTTCTGTTTCGGTCCCACGCACGAGGAAGTCATCACCGATATCGCGCGTCGCGAGATAAAGAGTTACCGCCAGTTGCCGCTGAACTTCTACCAGATCCAGACCAAGTTCCGCGACGAAGTGCGCCCGCGTTTCGGCGTGATGCGCGCGCGCGAGTTCGTGATGAAGGATGCCTATTCCTTCCATAGCAGCTTCGAGAGTCTGGAGCAGACCTACCGCGTGATGTACGAAACCTACACCCGCATCTTCACGCGTCTGGGCCTGCAGTTCCGCGCCGTGGCCGCCGACACCGGCGCAATCGGCGGCAGCGGTTCGCATGAGTTCCACGTACTGGCGGATTCCGGCGAGGATGCGCTGGCCTTCTGCCCCAATTCGGATTATGCAGCCAACGTCGAACTGGCAGAGGCCTTAGCCCCTGCGGCAACGCGGGCGGCAGCCACTCAGGAAATGCAAAAGGTCATCACGCCCGGACAGAAGACAATCGAAGAAGTCGCGGCGTTCTTCAACGTGTCCGCCCAAAACGTGCTGAAGGCGATTGCGGTGATGACGCACGAGAACGAATTCGTGCTGCTGCTGTTGCGCGGCGACCACCAACTCAACGAGATCAAGGCATCCAAGGTACTGGGCGAGTTCCGTTTCGCCAGCGAAGACGAAGTGCATCGCCACATGAAGTGCCGCACCGGCTACATCGGTCCGGTAGGCGCCGAAGTACGCATCCTGACCGACCGCGCCGCTGCCGCGCTGAGCGACTTCATTTGCGGTGCGAACGATGACGGCTTCCATTTCAGCGGCGTGAACTTCGGCCGCGATGTGGCACTTGAGGAAAGCAATGTACATGACCTGCGCAATGTCGTCGCCGGCGATCCGTCGCCCGACGGCAAGGGCACGCTCGAACTGTGCCGCGGCATCGAGGTCGGCCACATCTTCCAGTTGCGCACCAAGTACTCCGAAGCACTGCAGGCGACCTATCTGGACGAGAACGGCAAGGCCCAGGTCATGGAGATGGGCTGCTACGGCATCGGCGTGTCGCGCATCGTGGCCGCCGCTATCGAGCAGAACTTCGACGAGCGCGGCATCGCGCTGCCGGCCGGCATGGCGCCGTTCCAGGTCGCCATCGCACCCATCGGCATCAAGAAGAGCGAAGCGGTGCGCAACGCAGCCGAACAACTCTACGCCGAGCTGACCGCCGCCGGCATTGAAGTCCTGCTGGACGACCGCGACGAACGCCCCGGCGTGATGTTCGCCGACCTGGAACTGATCGGCATCCCGCACCGCATCGTGATCGGCGACCGCGGTTTGAAAGAAGGCAAGGTGGAATACCAGGGGCGGAAGGACGAAGCGGCACAGGCCGTGACCTTGCAAGAAGTCGCCAAGCTCGTACAATCCAGGCTATGAGATCAGGATACGGGATACGGGATACGGAATTCAGAAGCGGGGTGGCCGAATCGAATGAGCCCCCCTGCTCTGCTTTTCGCTCAATCCTGAATCCGGCATCCTCAATCCTGCTGCTGGTTGCGGGTCTATGTCTTGCCGTCAGCGCGCAGGCAGGCGCTCAAAAAGAAGAAGTGCTCTCCGCCAGCGTGCGCAGCATGCTGCAACGTGCCGTGTCGGATCAGGCCGCGCCCAAGCTGGCCTTCGCCTCGCAGCAGGAAGCACAGCTGTGGCTGGACGACATGTCGCAACGACTGGCCGCACGCATCCCGGATGCGGCATACAGGTTCGATTTGTTGAGTACGGTGCATTACGAAGCGACCCGCGCCGGCCTGGATCCGCATCTGGTCCTGGGCCTGATCGAAGTCGAGAGCGGATTCAGAAAATATGCGGTTTCAAAGTCAGGCGCACGCGGATACATGCAGGTGATGCCATTCTGGACAAAAACGATAGGCACGGGCGACCAGGACCTCTTCCATCTGCGCACCAATCTGCGTTACGGCTGCACCATCCTGCGCTATTACCTGGACATGGAAAAAGGCGACCTGTTTCGCGCGCTTGGACGCTACAACGGCAGTCTGGGAAAGCCGGAATATCCGAACATGGTAAAAGCGGCCTGGCACAACCACTGGAGCAGACCGCAGCAGAACGGCAGTCGCCACACCAGTTGACCCTTGTTACTTACGGGTCGATTTGCTCCTGATGTAAGACTCCACGCTGGCCCGCGTCACCTTCCCCTGCTGGTAGCTCACCAGTTTGCCTGCCGGATCGTACAGATACGAAGTCGGGAGCGCCTCTACGTCGCCGACCTGCGACGCGAGGTCATAATCACCCAACACGATGGGATAACTGACTTTCTTCTTCGCGACGAATTCCACCACGGAATCTTTGGTTGAATCCAGCGCGACACCGATGACCGCGAGATCCTTATTCCTGTGAGCTTCATGGAGCGCAATCAGGTCGGGAATCTCCTCCAGGCAGGGCGGGCACCAGGTTGCCCAGAAATTGACCAGCACCCACTTGCCGCGATAATCCTGCAAGCGTTGTTCCTGTCCTTTCATATCCTTGAATACAAAAGATTCCGCTGAAGCGGCAGTCGCCGACATCAGGAGTATTGCGGTACACAGCAGGCGCAAGAAGGTAGGCATCAATGCTCCGCCTTTTCGTCGTGCTCGTCGTCCGCCGCTTCGCTGTCATCCCCGCCATGCTTCCCTTCGGCCGCATGCGACCAATATAGAGCCAACGCGATCAGCGCGATACTTGCGCCCATATAGACCAGATCGATCGGTTGCGAGACATGCATATTGATGGCTTCTTCGAACAAGGTCACGATCATGATCATCAGGATGACCTTTGCCAGACGCGATTTGAGATCGTCCAGGCTGTTGATGACCAATATCTTGCTGGATGCCTTGCTGCCGTGCGCCTGGTCGATATCGCTGATGAACAGTTCATACAGACCCAACGAAAAGATCAACAGCACCACCGCCAGCAGGTAACCGTCGACCACTTCAACGATGTGCGAAACCGTACTGTCATGCAAAGCCTTGCGCGCCTCATCCGCCATGCCGGCATCGGCATAGTGGAAGGTATGCTGCACCAGGAACACTACGTCGACGGTCGCCATGTAGAAAATGGCAAAGCTCGCAAACAGGCTGCCCAGTACGGCCAGAAAGATCACGAAGCGGCTGTTCCACAGCGAGCCTTCGAGCAGGTTTTCGATAAATTTCATGTCAACTCCCAATGTGGCTTGCCAAACAGAATTCGGGCGGCGCGCATTAAAGCCCAAAAGTGGACGGGCGGCAATACGCTATGCGCTCTTATTCCATATGTCGTGCAAGGTCATGCCCCTGGGCTCGTTCATCCGCTTTTCAAGCGAAGCGAACCAGGCTTTGATGTCACCATCTCCGGCATGTTTCGGCAGTGTCGCCGTATCCAGCAGGAAGATTTTCAGCAGTTCGCCAAGTTCAACCGCTTCCGGTGCTCTCACCATACTCCAACCCAGCCCCGAGAGCTTGCCCACGATCCTGGCCTTGACGAGTTTGTCCAGGATGCGCTCGACGTCGTCGTAACCGATATGCAGATACCGGGATAATCCGGGGAGGGTTTGCACCTCGCCCCGGTTCAATCCTTTGTGCATCAGTTTGAGTATACCCACCGCATAATAGAGTTTGGCAGCCTGATCCAGCCGCAACGAATGTGTGCTGCGCCAGTGCGAAAGCGAGGCAGTGATGATCGCGCCGAACAATACAGTGAGCCAGGAAAAATACACCCACATCAGAAAGATCGGGATGCTGGCGAACGCTCCATATACCAGCTTGTAAGTGGGAAAGTGCGAGATATAGAAGGCAAATGCGCGGTTCATCGACTCGAACGCCACCGACGCGATCAGTCCACCGATGATGGCGTGGCGCATCGGCACATAGCGATTGGGCACGACCCGGAACAGCAAAGTGAAAGCTGCCGTTGTCAGCACGAGCGGAACGAGCTTGATCGCGTCCATGCCCAGCGAGGGAATCCGCTGCGCATACGCCGCCGAGAATCCGACCAGCCAGGACGTCAGCGACAGGCTGCCGCCGACCAGCAGCGGCGCCAGCGTCAGTACCGCCCAATACACCAATACTCGTTGCAGCAGGCTGCGCGGACGCGATACGCGCCAGATCATGTTGAATGCGTTGTCGATGGTCAGCATCAACAGCATGGCGGTCACGGCAAGGAAGACGATACCGACCGCCGTCAGGCGCGATGCGCTCTCTGCAAATTGTTCCATATAGCCCGTGATGATCCGGCCCCCGGTCTCAGGCACCATGTTCATCAGAATATATTCCTTGAGCGGCGTGGAGAATTCGCTGAACACCGGAAATGCCGAGAACAGGGTCAGCGCGATGGTGATCAGGGGAACCACCGACAGCAGCGTGGTAAAAGTCAGGCTGGCAGCCATTTGGGTACAGCGATCTTCCTGAAGGCGCACCGTGACATAGCGCAGAAAACGGAAGGAATCGACGACACCGAAGTTTGGACGCTTGAAATTCGGAAGTTTCATATACCCGGAATACTGAAATACAATGGCCCACATGATACCCGACAAAACTTCCCCGCAAGATACTGCCCGAGCCGCGCGTCAGCTGTTGCGCGCCCATCGCTACGGCGCGCTCTGCACATTGTCGAAAAAATTCGACGGGTATCCGTTCGGCTCCATCACCCCTTACCTGGTGGATCACGATGGCAGCCTGCTCATTCTCATCAGCACATTGGCGGAACACACCAAAAACATCCAGAACGATCCGCGCGTCAGCCTTATCACGCACAATCAGGAAGACCCGCATATCCAGACACAGGGGCGCATCACCGTGGTCGGCACGGCTTCCCTCGTCACGGAGCGCGACCAGGCGGGCAAACGCTATTTGCGCTATTTCCCAGAGGCGCAGACTTATTTCGCGATGCACGATTTTTCGTTCTACCGCATCGCGCCGCTCGCGCTGCGCTATATCGGCGGTTTCGGCGACATCCACTGGATCAAAGCCGAAAAATACCAGACTCCACCCAGTACGCTCGCTGCAGAAGAAGACACGTTGCTCCGAAAAGTGAACGCCAAACGGTCAACCGCGCAAGGACTGGTGATCGGTATAGACTGCGACGGCTTCGACCAGCGTCTGAACGACCGAACGGAGCGCCGCGACTTCCCCACATTGGCGACCGACAGCGCCCAGGCACTTGCCCTTCTGCAGAAATAGAAAGGGCATCGCGAACGATGCCCTGCGCAAAACCGCCTTAACCGCCGAACTATCCGCGTACGCCCTTGAGTTGCACAGATTGTTGAATCGAGCCGGGCGGAGTCTCGGTTACGGCATCTTGCTTCACTTTTGCTTTGGGATCGGCATTATCCGACGAGGCATTGGTCCTGGCTTTGGATTTCTTGCCTCGCACCGCCTTGGCGTTCTTGTCGGCCGATGGCACCGTAGACGCGACCGGCTCCTTGTTCAGTGACGGAGCTGCAGATGCATTCGGCTCAGCGGCGTGCACATTGCCGTGCAGCATCAAACCCAGTACCGCCAAACCAACCTTGCGCTTCATTTCAACTCTCCTGCAACGAGGCATCTATATTTGAGGATGCGCCCGTTCCAATCCGGTGTCCAGCTTGTTCAGTGCATTCAGGTAGGCCTTGGCAGACGCCACCACGATATCGGTATCCGCCCCCTGCCCGTTGACCACCCGACCGCCCCTGGACAAGCGCACCGTGACTTCGCCCTGTGCATCGGTGCCGCTGGTAATGTTATTCACCGAGTACAACTGCAATTCGGTCCCGCTGTACACGATCTGTTCGATGGCCTTGAAGGTCGCATCTACCGGGCCGCCGCCTTGTGCATCAGCCTGCTTCTCCTTGCCGCCGACACTCATCACCACCCGGGCCACCGGCAGCACCCCGGTTTCGGAATGCGCCCCCATCGCCACCAAACGGTAATGCTCGCTCACTTGCATGGCTTCCTCGTCGCTCACCAGCGCCTGCAGGTCCTCATCGAAGATGTCGTGCTTTTTGTCTGCCAGTTCCTTGAAGCGAGCGAAAGCGGTGTTCAATGCTTCCTCACCCTCCACCACAATACCCAATTCCTGCAAGCGCGAACGGAACGCGGCACGGCCGGAATGCTTGCCCATCACCATCTTGTTCGCGCCCCAGCCCACGTCCTCGGCACGCATGATCTCGTAGGTTTCGCGGTGCTTGAGCACACCGTCCTGATGGATGCCGGACTCATGCGCGAACGCATTGGCACCGACGATGGCCTTGTTAGGCTGCACCGGATATCCGGTGATGCTGGAAACCAGCTTGGAAGTCGGCACGATCTGCGTGGTGTCGATACGCGTGTCGCAGGTGAAGATGTCGCGGCGCGTCTTCACCGCCATCACCACCTCTTCCAGAGCAGCATTGCCGGCACGCTCACCCAAACCGTTGATGGTGCATTCCAGCTGGCGCGCGCCGTTCATCACCGCTGCCAGGGAGTTGGCAGAAGCCATGCCCAGATCGTTGTGGCAATGCGTGGACCAGATGACCTTGCCGCTATTCGGCACGCGAGCGATCAATTGCTTGAAGCGCTCGCCCCACAACACGGGAATGCTGTAACCGACGGTATCCGGCACGTTCAGGGTCGTTGCCCCGGCCTTGATGACTTCGTCGAATATTCGCACCAGAAAATCCATTTCCGAACGCACCGCATCCTCGGCTGAGAATTCGACATCGTCGGTGTATTCCAGCGCCAACTTCACGGCTGCAACCGCGCGCTCCACCACCTCGTCCGGCGTCATGCGCAGCTTCTTTTCCATGTGAATGGGTGAAGTAGCGATAAACGTATGAATGCGCCCACTCCTGGCCGGTTTGATCGCCTCGCCCGCCGCACGCACATCGCGCTCGTTGGCCCGTGCCAGTGAACATACCGTGGAATGCTCGATGACTTTGGCGATACTGTGGATCGCGTCGGCATCGCCCGGGCTGGCCGCCGCGAAGCCGGCCTCGATCACGTCCACGCCGAGTTTTTCGAGCTGCCGCGCGATGCGCAATTTCTCTTCCTTGGTCATGGATGCGCCCGGGCTTTGCTCGCCGTCGCGCAAGGTTGTGTCGAATATGATCAGTTTGTCAGTCATTTTTGCTCCATCGCAATTGTCCGTGCACAGCTCACACCAACCGAGCCGCCTGCTTTGATACTTATTGGGGTAGGTAGGATCAGCGCGCGACGCGCAGTTCCGACACGTTACCGACGAAGTCGGCAGCTTGCGGAAGGAACTGCGATGCGCCCGCGCCGAAGGGCTCCGCTCCACCGTGTTGCGGGCGCAGCTTCAGCGCGGCCAGCAGGCTGAAAGTGGAATACAGTTGCAGCATGTGTCCGGGGAAGCGCATGGTCAGGAATATAACGGCTTTTATTTGGGGGCGCAACCAAAGCGGCTATTTGAACTGCGACCGGAATATGCCCCATTGCTGCGGCCATTGTGCCATCGGATCGCGCGTGTAGCCGCTCTTGCCGAACTGGTTCCAGCGCCCGACGACATAGCACAGCAGCAGGTTGGCATGGGCGCCGATGTCGTCGTCGACAGCCAGTTTGCCTTGAGTGCTGGCCATGCGCAGCGATTGCTTGAGGGTGGCTTCGATGCGATCCAGAAACTGGTTGATGCGTTGTTGCAGGCGTTCATCCTCGTTCACCAGGGCATCGCCGATCAGCACGCGCGTCATGCCGCGATTCTTCTGCGCGAAGCCCAGTAGCAGACCGAGAATGCCTTCCACCTGTTTCAGTCCATCCTGTTCTTCGGTGGCGATCTTGTTTACCAGCCCGAATACGGTCTGCTCGATGAATTCGATCAGCCCCTCGAACATCTGCGCCTTGCTTGCAAAGTGTCGATACAGCGCTGCCTCGGACAGTCCAAGCCGCGCCGCCAGCGCTGCCGTGGTGATCTTCTCGCCCTTGGGCTGCTCCAGCATCTCCGCGACGGTCTGCAATATCTGTAATTTTCTTTCACCAGGTTGTTTGGTTGCCATGGTTTCCTCCCCTAAAGTTTACCTACCGCACGCGGCAGTTCCATCACATCGCGTATCTTCAAGTCAACATAACTTGGCGCACGCAGCGCGTCGCTCACCCACACGGTACGCATCCCCAGACGCTTTGCGGTGAGCAGGTTTTCCGCGCTGTCTTCCACCATGACGCACTGCGTCGCAATCAGGCGATGTTTGCGCAACAGGCTCCGGAAACCGGCGGATTGCGGCTTGGGTCGATAGCGTGAATGCTCGATCGCGAAAATATCGTCAAACAGGTCATCCACCAGCAACAATTTCAGTACTGCCTGCGCGTAATGCAACGGCGCATTGGAAAACACCAGCTTCCGGCCCCGCAATTGCTTCAAGACAGAACGCAGTCGCGGCTCGCGCAGCACCATCTTGGACAATTCGGGGAACCGGTGCGTGTTCCGCAAGAAATGATCCGGATCGGTGCCGTGATGCTTCATCAGGCCACTCAGCGTCGCGCCGTAACGCTGCCAGTAATCCGCGCGCAATGCGTTCGCCTCGTCTTCAGTCAGGCTCAGGTGTTCCTGCAAGTACGCCGTCATGCTGCGGTTGATATGCGGAAAGATATGCGACGTCGCATCATGCAGCGTGTTATCGAGATCGAATATCCAGACCGGCTCGTTTATCACTTGCTTTTGATGAGCGTACCCACCCCTTCGTCCGTCAGTATCTCCAGCAGGAGGGCATGCTCCACGCGACCGTCGATGATATGCACCGAGCGCACCCCGCCGCGGGCCGCATCCAGCGCCGAACCGATCTTGGGCAGCATGCCCCCGGACAGCGTGCCGTCCGCCACCAGATCGTCGATCTGCTTGGGCGTGAGGCCGGTAAGCAACTTGCCGTTCTTGTCCAGCACGCCGGGTGTATTGGTCAGCAGCACCAGTTTTTCGGCATGCAGTACTTCCGCCAGTTTGCCAGCCACCACGTCGGCGTTGATATTCAGGGTCTCGCCATCCGGCGACACGCCGATGGGCGCGATGACCGGGATGAAATCGCCGGAATCGAGGAATGTGATGATGGAAGGATCGATCTTGTTGATGTCGCCGACCAGCCCGATGTCCAGCATCTTGCCCGGCTCATCCATGCTTTCAAGCATCAGCTTCTCCGCCCGGATGAAGCTGCCGTCCTGCCCTGTCAGCCCGACAGCCTTTCCGCCAAAGCGGTTGATAAGGTTGACGATATCCTTGTTGACCTTGCCCAGCACCATCTCGACCACATCCATGGTCTCTTCGTCGGTGACGCGCATGCCCTGGACGAATTCGCCTTTCTTGCCCACTTTTTGCAGCAGATCGTTGATCTGCGGGCCGCCGCCGTGGACGACTACCGGGTTCATCCCGACCAGCTTGAGCAGCACCACATCGCGCGCGAAGCCTTCCTGCAGTTTGGGGTCGGTCATGGCGTTGCCGCCGTATTTGATCACGATGGTTTTGTCGAAGAAGCGCTGGATATAGGGCAGCGCTTCGGACAGGGTATGGGCTTTTTGTGCGGCAGTGGCGACAGTCAATGGCATGTTCGTTCCTTCAAAATTCTGCGCGCATTCTACCGCATACAAAAACGAAACGGGCGGTTGATACCGCCCGTTTGCGCAAAAGTCAGTGCTTACTGGATGACCAATCTTTTGGAAGCGGCAACCGCTTTCTTCGGAAGCGTCAATTCCAGCACGCCATCCGTATATTTCGCATGCGCAGCGCTCTCATCAACATCCTGGGCCAGCGAAAAAGAGCGTGCGGCACTGCCGAAATACCGCTCGCTACGCAGCAGTCTTTCGCCCTCTTTCACTTCCTTCTCGTTCTTCACTTCGGCGCTGATGGATACCTGATTGCCATCTATGCTCACATGAATATCTTCCTTCTTTACACCGGGAATCTCGGCAAGGACCTTGTAAGCCTTATCGTCTTCGCTCACATCCATCCTGATCTGAATTTCGGGCTGCTCCTCGAAACGCACAGGCCGCATGAAAAACCCCCGAAATAAATCATCAAGGGCATCGCTGGTCGGGCTGAGTCTGGTGATGTTGGCCATTTATTTCTCCTTTCATTTTGGGTTATGCGGCAAATCGTCCGCGTACGGACAAACTATGGGCGCACAGACAATTTTCAAGCGCAAAAAAATGGCGGCCAATTGCCGCCATTTTTTCTCAACTTCATCATCCCTTACCGATGGTCTTTTACTGTCGGATCGTTGTAATGCTGATAGCTCAATTCCAGCGCCCTGACCTCAGCCACGGTATTGACCGTCGCCTGCTTACCGCCGATTTCCAGCACCAGAGTCAACGGGACACGATCGCCGGCGTTCAGGGCCTGTTTCAACCCCACCAAAGACAGATACGTGCCGCGAGTCCCGAAAAGCGTAATGCTGTGCGCATTCAATTTCATACTGCTGACCTTCTCAGTCTGCAACTGGCCGTGGCGCATCACCACCCCCTGCAACTCGCCAGATCGGGCGACCGGACTGCTGACAGAAAGCAGGCGAGCCGCCTTCGTGACAGTCAGATTCATCTGCACGGTAGCGGACGTCTGTCCCGGCACGCTTTCCCGCATCCAGACTTTGTCCACTATCACATCATTCGTGTCGCCCCAGGCGTTAATTGCGAGCAGCAGACCGGCCAGACAGAATAGTTTTCGCCACACGACTCTCTCCTAATGGTGGTGTTCATGCCCTTCGTTACCAGTGGTTTCCAAAGGCTTGATCACTGCAAGAACCCTGATGACCGATGTATGTCCGTCCGCGAATTTCACCGTCAGCGCGAACGGCAACTTGTGGCCGACCTTGAGCGGATTCTTTAGACCGATCAACATCAAGTGGTTGCCATCTGCCCCCAGTGTCACGGGTGTCTTTGCCGGCAGGGGCAAGGATTCCAGTGCGCGCATTTTCATCACGTCGCCTTCCATGACCATGCTGTGTATCTCCCCGCTCTGCGCCGATCCGCTCGCCACACCGATCAGGGTCGCGTCCTTTTTGCTGGTGATGGTCAGTTGCACCGATGCGCTGTCCTGACCGGGGGCAGTCGCCCGCGTCCACGCCTTGGTCACCTTTACCTCATCAGCATAGGCTTGCGATACAGCGAGCATTGCCAAAAGAACTGCAAACAGAATCTTTTTCATACTTTCTCCTGAATAATAAAAGTCGGGACATACCTGATGCAAAGCAACGGTTTATTTTAGCCTGTATATCCGATCTGGACTTAAAGTTTTCTTTATCATGCAGATTGCGTTCCGGCCCGCCATCCGGCTTATTTCTCCCGATCCCGAAACCGATATCCGTCCAGATTGGGCACAAAAGTTCGCGCAACATGCGGGCAAGCGATGGCTGTTTCGGCAGGTCAGAACTTTACCGTCAGACTCGTATTGAAGGAGCGCCCCATGCCCGGAACTGGCGTTCCGTAAGCCACGCCGGTCCCCATGGTGGCTCCCTGGCCGACATAAGCGCCTCCAAGCGGATATGCATAGAACTTGTTCAGCGCATTTTCCAGCCCCACATCGAGGCGAGCCTGCTTCCATTCATAGCTGCTGTACAAGTTTAGCAAACCGTAACCGCCGGTTTTCATTTCCTTCCTCACTGCCTCAACTTTGGTCTTGGCGGCGACCAGTCTTGTCTCGATGCTATTGGTCCAGTTACCCACACGTTGTTCGACGGCCAGTCTCAGGTTCAACGGCATGATGTTGTACAGATTATCGCCGGTCGTCAGGTTCTTGCCGTTCACATAGTTCAACACGCCAGAAGTGCTGAAATTGCCGTAGTCGGCATTTCTTGCCAGCAACATGCGCCCCGAAACGTCTGCGCCGTAGAGGCGGGCAGTCTGGTTTGCCAGGCTGAGATTGACAAATCCATCTGTGCGGACAGCGCATGTCGGGCATGCGACCGCATCGATATAGTTCTCCACACGCGTGTAATAGGGCGAGATCTTCATTTCCCAGGCCTGCCGCATTTCATCGTGCCAGCTGCCCGCCACGCTCAGCGTATGAGCGATTTCAGGTTTCAGATCCGGATTCCCGACATAGCCGTTGCCATCGCCGAACCAGTTGTTCATGTTCAACACCATGGTGCTTTTGGTCGACCATGTGTATCGCTCATACAGGTTCGGCGAGCGTGTTTTCGCCGCATAGCCCGCCTCGAAAGATCGGCTCGTGTCCGGTGTATAACGTGCCAATGCCGTCACATCGATATTGTTGTCCGTGCGCTGACGATCCAGCGCATTGAAGGCTGTCGCGGTAGCCAGATAGGTTGCCGTGGTGTTGTAACCCTGTACCGCTCCCGTGTTCATCTTTACCGTTTCACTGCGAATACCGAGTTGACTGATCCATTGCGGATTCCAGCGCGCCTCCCACTCGGCAAAAACATCAAAACGATCCCGTTGGCCGTTGTTGATGTTCCAGAACGTGTTCGGAGACATCCCTCCCGTACCTGACGCCGACCACCAGTCACTCAAACGATAACGCTGATATTCGCTCCCCAGCCTGAGAATATCCCGTTCGGAAAGGTCCATGTCCGCCTTGACCAGAGCACCTGTGTTCTTCCCCTTGGTCTCCATTGGCATACCCAGGGCGGTGCCGTAAACAAACTGCTTGTCATCGAGGAAATTCATCCTGTGGTGCGTATCCTCATTGTAGACACGCCCCTCCAAAGTGCCCCATTGATACTGCCCGGTGTAGTGAAGATTGGCCTGCTTGCTGTTATTTCCGGTCATGTCCATGCGCTGATTCGGAAAACCCTGGTAGGGGATGTCCTGCAAGCCCAGTTTCAATTCGAGCAAATGATTATCACGGCGCATCGCGACACCGATCGCCTGATTGTCAGACCGGTAGAACGAAGACCCCACTTCGTTGCCGTCCAGCCAGCCCCTGCCTGTTGCCGCCAGGCCAGCGGCCTTGAAATCCCGTGCAGCCGTGTAGTTGTCGGATCTCACGGTTGAACCGCTGTACATCATGCTCAAGCTCTCGCTGGCGATCAGGGTCGTGAGGTTGGCGCCCTGTGCATTGCCGTTGCTGCGATATAAGACACCCGCTTGTCCCTTCCTCAAAGTTCCTTGTCCGTCACGGGCAAATTCTGGCGCTTGCGAGTCCACCTGAATCGTGCCGCCTATGCTGTCCCCGCCCACGCTGACCGGAGCGATCCCGGCATACACTTTGACGCTGCCGACGCTGGACGGATCGATATACGAAAGCGGTGGATTCATGTGGTTCGCACAGGCCGAAATCAGGTCCATGCCGTCCACTTTGATGCGTACGCGATCGTCCGCCATACCATGTATCGCCGGCAAACTGGAGACCCCGCCGGCGCCATAGAAGCTGATTCCCGGTTGACCATCGAGTAATCTTGCCGTATCGCTGGTATTGGCGCGCTTCAGTGCCAGACTATTCTGATCGAGCGAGGAATTGCTCATTGCAGGCAACGGCTGCAGTTTTTCGGCTTTGACCTCAACTTCCGGCATCGTCTCTGCTTCAGCCGCAAAAGCTCCGGGTGTGAATGCCAGTGCAACGGCGGCCGCGCTCATTTTCAGCTTCAAGATCATTGCAAATTCTCCATGAATTGACTGTGGGTAATGCCGGGCGGATTGTATGGAAAAGATTTTGCGACCCCCTGCGGCATATTGCCGCACCCCTTGCTCAGAGCGACTCCGGTAGAATTCAGACCCATGAATTCATCCCTGCTCGCCTCCCAGACCGGCCATTCGCATCTGCGCAGATTGATCCTGTTGCGCTGCGGCGCCATCCTTGCCCAATCGGCGACATTGATCCTTGCACACCGCTTCCTGAGTACGGATTTCTCCTGGGCTCCGATGTTGGGCGCAGTGTCACTTCTGGCTCTGGTGAGTGCGCTGACCTGGTGGCGCCTCTCGCTTGATTTTCCGGTAGGCAATCTGGAACTGTTCCTGCAATTGAGCGTCGATGTGCTGGTGTTGACGGTGCTGCTCTATTACAGCGGCGGCTCGACCAATCCTTTCGTTTCACTCTATCTGTTGCCGCTGGTGATCGCTGCCGCCACCTTGCCGCGGCGACACACTTGGGGCATGGCCGCGCTGACGCTGGCGTTCTACAGCCTGCTGATGGTGTGGCATGTACCGTTGCCCATGGGGCATGCACAACCCGAACCCGTCACGATGCAAGGGATGGATCACATGCACCACCAAATGGATACAGCATCGCCCGCAGGCACTGCATCCTTTCCGCTGGGAGACGCCTTCAACACGCACGTACTCGGTATGTGGCTGGAATTTGTCATCAGCTCCGTCGTGGTTGCTTATTTCGTCGTGGAGATGGCGCGTGCGGTGCGAAGCCGCGATGCGCAACTCACCCGTGTTCGCGAAGAAACATTGCGCAATGAACGCATCGTGGCACTCGGAACCCAGGCCGCCGGGGCTGCACATGAATTGGGGACGCCGCTTTCCACCATGTCCGTCGTGATCGGGGAGATGCACCGGGATTGCACCGCACCGGAGCAGCAGGAGAATCTGACCATCCTCGATGAGCAGGTGCGCACCTGCAAACGCATTCTCGATTCACTGCTCTCCCATGCACAGGAGACGAGCAGCCAATTGTCGCTGGAGGAGTTCATTCGCAACGTGCTCAACGAGTGGCAGTTGCTGCGTCCGACCGTGCATTACCGCTTCCACGTAAAGAGCCCCCAACCGTCGCCGAGGCTGCGAGCCGACCTTGCTTTGCGATCGGCCCTGCTCAACCTGTTGAACAACGCCGCCGACGCGTCTCCGGATGAAATGGATATCCTGCTGTTCTGGGATGGCGAGAACATCACGCTGGAAATACGCGATCAGGGTCCGGGCCTGACGCCTGAAACGGCTGCGCGTGCCGGGTCGGCCTTCTTCACCACCAAGCAGGAAGGCCGCGGCCTCGGCCTGTTCCTTGCCAATGCCACGCTGGAGAGGTTGGGCGGCAAAGTGCGCCTGTCCAACCGGGAGGGAGGCGGCGCGACCACCGAGGTGATCTTGCCGCTGCACAGGATTTCGATATGAGCCAGGCCGAGAGACCTTCATTGTTGCTGGTGGACGATGACGCGACATTTCGTACGGTATTGTCCCGTGCGTTGGACAAGCGCGGCTTCGCGGTAACGACAGCGGACAGTGTCGAGCGGGCTCTGCCTTTGGCAACATCCAATCCGCCGGAATATGCCGTGCTGGATCTGAAGATGGATGGTGCTTCGGGGCTCGTTCTCGTGCAAAAACTGCACGAGCTCGACCCCGCCACGCGCATCGTGATGCTGACCGGTTACGCCAGCATCGCCACCGCGGTGGAAGCGATCAAGCTGGGAGCGACGCAATATCTTTCCAAGCCAGCCAATGCCGACGAGATCGTCGCCGCCTTTGGCCACAACGCACGCACCGACATCCCGCTGGAAGCACACCCCGCAACCGTCGAACGCCTGGAGTGGGAGCATATCCAGCGCGTACTGCACGAAAACGGCGATAATATCTCCGCCACTGCACGCGTCCTCAACATGCACCGCCGCACCCTGCAGCGAAAACTTTCCAAGCGCCCTGCGGGCCTCTGACCCTCCGACCGCCTCGATGTTTGTCGTTCGGGTTAGAATGGCCGCCCAAAGATCGCCAAAAACAAGCAGGGAGGGATTCAATGAACGACAAGCGCGTCGATCTGAGGGCGTCCATCCGGAATCTGGACAGCCTGCCGGCCATGCCGCTGGTGGCTCAAAAGATATTGAGGCTGCCATTGGATACGCTCGAAGGCGAGAATCTGCTGTTAAGACTGATCGAACAAGACCCCCTGATATCTGCGCGTATCATCGGCCTCGCCAATTCCCCGCTGTTCGGCGCTGCCAATAAAATTACCGCGATCCCTGACGCTGCCATGATGCTCGGCATGAACCGGGTCAAATCCGTCTCGGTCGGCATCGCCGTGATGTCGACGCTCACACGTCACCCGACTGGACACATGAATGTGCAGCATCTCTGGCTGCATAGCCTGGGTATCGCGCTGGCAATGTGCTCTCTGGCGCGCGCCATGCCTATTCGCCTCCGCCCATCGGAAGACGAAGTATTCTTCGCCGGCTTGTTGCACGACATCGGCTTCTTGGTCCTCAATTATATCGATCCGGTACGCAGCGACCTGCTGCAAGCCAGATTGCGTGCATCACCTGACCGGCCAGTCCAAGAAGTGGAAGCTGAAGTAATCGGAATCGGGCACGGTGAGCTGGGTGCGGAATTGGCTCGGCATTGGGATCTGCCGGATACGATCGTGGCAGTCCTGCGTTATCACCATACTCCCGCCCATGCCGGAGCAAGTGCCGGACAGCCCTTTATCTCATTGCTCAACCTGTCGGAAAAACTGCTGCCGGCATTCGGGATTTCCGAACACGTCGCACCCGATATCAGCGGGCACGATTGGTCGGTTCTGGGCATCGATCCGGCACGCGCAGAAGAACTGGCCGTATCCGTCCGTGAGCAGGCGGAACATGCAAAACAGGTTGCTAGCACGTTATAATTCAAGCCCGACCCGGTACTGCCTTATGAACGCACCCATCGATCTCCGCCACGCGATTCGCAACCTGAATTCCTTGCCTGCATTGCCTGTCATCGCGCAGAAGCTGATGTCACTCAAACTGGATAGTGAAGAGGGTGAAAAGCAGATGATGTTGCTGATCTCGCAAGATCCGATGATCTCAGCGAAGATAATCGGTTTGGCAAACTCCCCTCTGCTCGCCGCATCGCGCCATATCTCCGCCGTCAGGGATGCCGCCATGATGCTTGGGTTGAACCGGGTGAAATCTGTCGCCACGGGAATCGCCGTCATGTCGCTGGTGAACAAACCCATAGGACGCTTCGACCCGCAGGAATTATGGCTGCACAATATGGCGGTGGCCTTTGCCATGCTGCCGGTGGTACGCGCCATGCCTGCCAGGAATCGTCCGCTGGACGACCAGATATTCCTTGCAGGCATATTGCATGACATCGGTTACTTGGCGCTTGCGCACCTGGATACACAGCGCAGCGACGATCTGCATACCCGTTTTGTCATCGAGCCGGACAGGCTTGCCATTGATGTTGAACGAGAACTGCTGGAAGTGACGCATGATGAATTGGGCGCGGAATTGGCCAGACACTGGAATCTGCCTGACGATATCGTCGCGGTGCTGCGTTATCACCACACACCGGATGCCGCGGAAGCAACCGCAGGGCAGCCGCTAGTGCGTATCCTCAACATCACCGAGAAGTTGCTTCCCCAGCTTGGACTGCACGAATTCGTCGGGAACTATGTCACTCCGGAAGAGTGGATTGCACTGGGCATAGACCCGGATCGGGCCGATGAAATTGCCGAACAAGTAGTTGAACAGGCCAATCAGGCCGCACAGTTCGCCAGTTCATTCAGCTGATATTGCGCACCTCTTCTTGATCGACTCGTTCAGCTCCGTGAGCGCGATCAGCAGACGACGCAACGCCTGGGACAGTTCACTCTTGCGGATTTGTTCGGCCGCAATCCAACTCCCCGCATGTATCATCGCCAGCACATCCGCCGCATGGCGATGAAATTCGGCATGCGCGTCGTGCAGTCGATTAAAGGAACGCAATTCCCCGAAACGCGCCGCGCCACCACCCCTCAACCAGTCTTCCAGTTTGCAGCATTGCCCGAACTCGGCAAGGTCTGCTTTGGAATCAGGCAATTCGCCATGCACAAAATCCTTGACCCGCCCGAAGAACAACACATGCGATTCCGCCACATCCACGAAATCGATTCCGATCAGCGCAGGATCTTGCGTCTGGTCGATCCGATTTGGCAATCCGCCGATTTCCTGCCCGATTTTCGTGCTGATGAGTTGCATCACAATCTCCCTGGTCGTTCGTAAAGGTTGGCCTTTTTATCCTCCGCCAGTTTTGAAGACAATATGTCGTAAGTACTAGACCGTACCTATACCCATCCGAAAGATACCTATGCCTTTGTTTGTCCTTCGACTGCGGAATCGCGTGCTTGCTATAATTGGCGCATTACCGACACGTTGATCTCCCATGAAATTCGCACTGGCATTCCTATTCACACTCTTGCCATCACTGGTATTTTCGCAAGAGCAAGCTTCTCCCGCCCCTATCCTTGCGGCCAGTTCCTATGCTCTATATGACTACACCGGCGGACAATTTCTGCTGGAGCAAAACGCAAGCGCGCACATCTCGCCCGCTCAACTGACCAAGCTGATGACAGCCTATGTCGTGTTCGGTGCGATCAAGCAGGGCAAACTCTCCCTCACCCAGCGCATCGTCCCTTCGGCTTATGCCACGCGCATGCAGACCGACGAACCGCGCATGTTCCTGAATGCGGGCAAGGAAGTGACCGTGGAAGAATTGCTGCGGGGGCTGATCGTGCAATCCGCCAACGATGCAGCGCGGGTACTGGCCGAAGCGATAGCCCATCACGAAATGGCATTGGCCGACACGATGAACAGCGAAGCGCAGCGCCTGGGACTGAAAGACACGCATTTTGTCAACGCCACCGGCCTGCCCGACGCGCAAAATTACAGCAGCGCACACGATCTGGCATTGATCTCAGCGGCACTCATCAGGGATTTCCCCCAGTTCTATTACATCTATGCGCAGCGCGAATTTGAATACAACGGCCTCAACCAGTTCAACCGCAACCGTCTGCTGTGGCTGGATCCGTACGTCGACGGCCTGGCTGCGGGTTTTAATGAATCCGAAGAGTTCAACCTGGCCGCCTCTGCCAGGCGCGACGAACACCGTCTCGTTGCCGTGGTGATCGGTACCGCAACTGAAAAGCTGCGCAACAGCGAAAGCCAGCGCCTGCTGAACTATGGTTTCCAGAATTTCGAGATGATCAAACTCTACGCGAAGGATCAGCCCGTCAGCGACAAGGATATCTGGAAGGGAACCTCACACCGCATTGGCATCGGCTTCCTGACAGACCGTTATGTGATCATCCCCAAGGGCCAGCATGACGCGCTCAAAGCCACGCTGGAAACACGGCAGCCGATGATCGCCCCATTCAATCGTGGCCAGCAGATCGGCATCCTGCACCTGAAGCTGAACGACAAGCCTTATCTCGACCTTCCCGTGGTCGCACTGGAGGACATACCTTTGGCCAACGTATTCTCGCGCGGCGTCGACAACATCCGGTTGCTGTTCCAATAAGGAGGGGCAATGACGATCTACCTGAACGGCGACTATATGCCCATCGAGGAAGCAAGGATCCCGGTCCTGGATCGCGGCTTCATCTTCGGCGACGGAGTCTATGAAGTCATCCCGGTATATTCGCGCCGCGCATTCCGGCTTGAGGAACATCTGAAGCGCCTGCAGCACAGTCTGGATGGTATCAAGCTGAAGAATCCGCACAGCGAGAGCGAGTGGGGAATGATCTTCAACGAGATCATCCAGCGCAACGACCCGGAAGACCAGTACCTCTATCTGCATATCACACGCGGCGTCGCCAAACGAGATCATGCCTTTCCCGTCCCGCCCGTACCGCCGACCGTGTTCGTACTGAGCAATCCGCTCACAACGCCGCCGGCCGAACAGCTGCAAAACGGGATCAAATGCATCACGGTCGCGGACAACCGCTGGCTGCGCTGCGACATCAAGGCCATCGCGCTGCTTCCCAACGTCCTGCTGCGCCAGGCTGCCGTCGAAGCCGGCTGTGCCGAGGCCGTTCTGATCCGGGACGACACTTTCCTCACCGAAGGCGCCGCAAGCAATATCTTTGTGGTGAAGAATGGCGCGCTGCTGACACCGCCCAAGGACAACCTCATGTTGCCGGGCATCACCTACGACGTCATTCTTGAACTCGCGGCCGCGAATGGCATACCGTTTGAGGTGCGAAAAGTGATGAAGGAGGAATTGTTCAGCGCCGACGAGTTGCTGCTTACATCCAGCACCAAGGAAGTGCTTGCGATCACCTCTCTCGACAGCAAACCCGTGGGCAACGGAAAGCCAGGTCCGGTGTTCGCCAGGATGCATCAGCTCTATCAGACTTTCAAACGGGATGTGATGCGCAAATGACCACCCCAGGAGAATCTCTCATCGAGTACCCCTGTGACTTCCCGCTTAAAGTGTTCGGCGAAGCGAAGCCGGGCTTCGCTGAGGCGATCGCAAGAGTTGTGCTGGCGCATGCTCCGGATTTCGATTGCGCAAGCATCGAGACACGCAACAGCAGCAACGCCAAATACCTCAGTCTCACCTGCACCATCCGCGCCACCTCGCGCGAACAGCTCGACAATCTTTACCGCGACCTGACTTCGCACCCCATGGTTAAAATGGTGCTGTAAATTATTCCGCTTCGCCTGGCGGAAATTGAACATTGCCTTCCTCGTTATTCCATCTCCCGCAATGCGGGGAAGGAGCAGGAAGGGGGAAATGAGGGGAAAACTCGATGCAATATCCGTCTCTGCACATCAAGGCACTGGGCATGGTGGAATACAAACCGACCTGGCGCGCCATGCAACGCTTCACCGACGAACGCACTGCCGATACGCCGGATGAAATCTGGCTGGTACAGCACCCACCCACGTATACGCAAGGCCAGGCAGGCAATCCGGAGCATCTGCTCAACCCGACCGATATACCGGTGGTGAAGATCGATCGCGGGGGACAGATCACCTACCACGGCCCCGGACAGATCGTCGCCTACCTGCTGCTGGACCTGCGCCGCTGGAAAATCAATGTGCGCGAACTGGTGCGCCTGATGGAACAAGCCGTGATCGACCTGCTCGCGGAATATGGCGTGGCCGCGGAAGGTCGAGAGGATGCTCCCGGTGTCTATGTCGGTAATGCCAAGATCGCCGCACTGGGCCTCAAGATCAGGAAGAGCTGCAGTTATCACGGCCTGTCGTTCAATGTCGACATGGACCTTTCGCCTTTCGACAGCATCAATCCCTGCGGCTACGAAGGTCTGCGCGTCACCCAGGCCATCGAGATCGGCATCTCGGTGCCGTGGGAAGAATTGCAGGCACAACTCACGCAGAATCTGGTGCATGGCTTGCAGCGGCATCTGGACAAGAAGCGCTTGCTTGAACAGTGACTGAAAACGACCATCCAGATTAAGCCTGCCCCCAAATCCGCGCCGGAAATCACCAATGCAGTGCATCGAGCTGCCTCATGGTGCGGATTTTTTTGTTCCGGCAAGCGCATTGCCAAGCTAAGCTGTTGATAAATTGAACTCCATACTTTGGCACGTTGTTTGCTGACCATGTAACTGAAAGTGATGCAGGTGTGCTTACTGCTGCTTTCATGTTTCTCCTCCCTACTTGGGCATCCTTCTGGATGCCCACTTTTTCTTCGGATGAAAGACGCCTATATGAATCGCAGCGACCTGATCTTCAAATTGGCTGAGTCGAGTCCGGACCTGCAAGCGAAAGATGTCGAGCTCGGGGTAAAAATCATCCTGGAAAAATTGGCATCGACCATCGCGAACGGAAGCCGGATAGAGATTCGCGGCTTCGGCAGCTTTGGTTTGAATTACCGAAAACCACGCGATGGGCGCAATCCGAAGACCGGCGAGAAGATCATGGTAAGCGCCAAATACTATCCACACTTTAAACCGGGGAAGACTTTAAAGGAGCTGCCCGTTCACGATGAAAAATGAAGAAGGCATATCCCGGATTGGCCAAAGCTACCTGGCCGTTAACGGAAAACACCACGCCTTGGACCAGGGCTTATCACGCCGGCAGCCTCGATCAATCCGCCCGACCGGCACTGGCGATGTCATCTCGTTTGCCCGAGGATGGGTAAATCCGGGCAACATCGACTAGAACAGGCGCTGCTGTCCATACTTGTCCGGTTTGATGAAACGCGTCACATCCAGTGCGTTTTCTTCGCGATTGAGACCCAGGCGCTCGCACGCAAGCCGAAAACGCCTGGACAACAACTCCGCAAACAAGCCCTGGCCGCTAAAACGCGAACTGAACTCGGGATCATTCTCGCGCCCGCCGCGCATCTCGCGCAAGCGGCTCATCACATGCTCCGCCCTCAGCGGGTAGTGCGTGTCGAGCCAATCCCTGAACAGGGCTATCAATTCGTAAGGCAGGCGCAACAGCGTATAGCCCGCGGTGCGCGCCCCGTGCTCATGCGCGGCTTGCAGCACATTCTCCAGTTCCGCATCGGTCAGGTAGGGAATCACCGGAGCGACCATCACCCCGCAAGGCACGCCCCCGTCGTTCAACCGTTGCATCGCCAGCAGGCGGCGGCGCGGAGTGGCGGCGCGCGGCTCCATCCTGCGCGCCAGCTCCGCATCGAGCGTGGTGAAAGAGAAGAACACCCGCACCAGATTTTCGCGTGCAAGTGCTGAAAGCAGGTCGATATCTCGCTCGATCAGCGCCGACTTGGTAACGATGGACAGCGGATGCCTGCACTCTGCAAGCACCTCGATGATCTGCCGTGTGATCTTCCACTCACGCTCGATGGGCTGGTAGGGGTCGGTATTGGAGCCGAGTGCGATGGCTGAGCATTGGTACGCAGGTTTGGCCAGTTCAGCGCGCAGCAGGTTTGCCGCATCCGGCTTGGCGAACAGCCTGGTCTCGAAATCCAGCCCCGGCGAAAGGTTCAGGTAACCATGCGAAGGCCGCGCATAACAATAGATGCAGCCATGCTCGCAACCTCGATAGGCATTCAGCGAATGCTCGAACGGCAGGTCCGGCGAGTCGTTCCGCTGGATCACGCTCTTCGCCTTCTCCACGGTCACAGTCGTCCTGACCGGAGGCAGTTCTTCATCCGTTGTGCACCATCCATCATCGACGCGCTCGAAGCGCCCTTCTATCTGCAACGTCGCGCCACGGCCTTTTACCATTTCGTGTTTCACTTGATCTTTTTCTCCCGCAGCCTTGCCAGCGCCTCTTCAATCCATTTCTCACAAACAGAACGTTCGTTCTGTATTCACTATAAGGCGCACCCGGATGCAATGTCAAACCGGGATTGATGGAACCAATAGCTTTACCGGACCCGATAATTCGATGCGTCGGTTGCCAGGACGGCAAGTTTGACAGCTTCCGTGGGTTAACCATAAAATCCGGCCGCAATCGTTGATTCGTACATCAACGCCTGCAAGGGCAAACCCGCCGAAAGACGGGGACGCAAAGCTTCCGGGCTAAAGGACATGTTCCTATTCGACCACTCGTCGAGTGCCAGCGGGGCCGCCAGGTAATCTGAGCTTTTCTCTATTTCTATTGGCGTTCCACGGGTTCGGGTTCTTTGCGTATAACCAACACGAGGGTTATATGGCAGCACTCAATCCGGAAGCCGAAAAATCCGACAAAAAAAAGACCCGGCCGCCGGTGATCAGAAAAATCACACGGAAAATCATCAAGCCTCATCACAGCGGCACTTGGAAGATCGCCTACGCCGATTTCGTGACCGCCATGATGGCGTTCTTTCTGCTGATGTGGCTCATAGGGAGCAATTCGGAGGCTCGCCTGCGTGGTGTTGCCGAATACTTTCGAACACCATTGTCGGTTGCTTTTGCAGGCGGGAAGGATATGTCCGATCGCAGCAGCATCCTGGATGCCGGCATCAATAGTCCAATTGAAGGCAATGCGCAATTGAAAAGGGGCGAAACGACCGGCTCGCATCTGATCGACCTTAACGATGGGAGGCGCCAGGCACAGAGAAACGAAATGGCTCGCTTGCAGGAATTGAAGCGCCGCCTGGAACAGGAGATCGATGCGAATGCCGAGCTGCGTAAATTCAAGGATCAATTCCAGATCGATATCACCACGGACGGTTTGCGCATCCAGATCATTGACAAGCAGAATCGCCCGATGTTCGACCTGGGCAGCGCAAATCTCCAGCCTTACACGGTTGATATCCTGCGCAAATTCGGCAGCACGCTGAACAGCGTGCCCAACATGATCGGCATTACAGGCCATACCGATGCAACGCCTTATCAAGGCTCGGCAAGGAATTACAGTAACTGGGAACTGTCGCTGGATCGCGCCAACGCCGCACGGCGTGCATTGATCGGCGGAGGCATACAGGGCGACAAGATCATTCGTGTCGTCGGCTTGTCTTCTTCGGCCTTGTTCGATTCTTCCAACCCGTTCAGCCCACAAAACCGGCGCATCAGCATCATCGTGATGAATGCACAGGCAGAAGAAAGTGCCCGCACTGATGGTGCAAGGCTCGAAAGCGAATGAGCGTCATGCCCGGTAATTCCCTGCATTTTCCCCTCTCCAGACATTATTCCAACTAGATACGGATATTCACGCCACCATGACAAGATCAGAACTGATTGAACAGCTTGCTTCCAAACATCCGGAACTTACCCGGCGGGATATCGAAATGAGTGTCCGCCTGATTCTGGACCAGATATCGAGCACCCTGGAAAAAAAGGAGAGAATTGAAATCCGGGGGTTCGGAACCTTTGGGATCCTGCATCGCAGGCCCCGCAACGGGCGCAATCCCAAAACAGGCATCATCGTGGAGGTACCAGCCAAGGATGTGCCGCACTTCAAGGCCGGCAAGGAGTTGCGCATAAGAGTCAATGGCTTCAAACCGGGTATCCGCTAGATATTCGCGGGGCCCTGTTGTCGTGACGGTTGCGCCCGCTTCAGCGAGTGTTTAGAGTGGGCGCATGACCAACCCCGCTGCCGCTTCAGGCTTTCCCGCTTACAAGCCTGCCCCTTTCAACTCATGAATTGGCTCTATAGACTGCTCAAGGAAACCACGCGCGAGACCTTGTCTCTGAGGTGGATAGGGCTCACCAGGATTCCCTTGCTGTTCTATGTCGGCGTCTCGGTCGCGCAAATCACACCAGAGCGGATGGTGGTCAGAATCCCTCTGCGGCGTCGAACAAAGAACCACCTCGGCTCGATGTACTTTGGCGCACTGTGCGCCGGAGCCGATTGCGCCGCCGGTGCTTTCGCCATGTATCTGATCAGGCGGAAACCGGAAAAGATTGCGCTGATCTTCAAGGATTTCGAAGCACAGTTCCTCAAGCGCGCCGAAGGCGATGTGCATTTTTGCTGTGATCAGGGCAAGGAGATCGCCGAACTGGTCGCGCAGGCAGCCGCCACGGGTGAGAGAGTCGAAAGGCAGTTTGAGGTTGTTGCCACTGTGCCGTCATTGAGTGACGAGCCAGTGGCCAGATTCAAGTTGACACTTTCGCTGAAAAAACGGCCGTAAGACAACTCAGCTTGATGCCCTTCAGCTTGCTATTGCTGAACGCAGATGCCGGAGACATTCCGCTTTCGGGCGCTGTGAGAAAATTACACGACTGCCCACCAAGCGCCACTGACCGAGCCAACAAGCGCACGTCCACTTCCGGAAAGCTGAAACATTAGCTGAAACTAGTCGAGACCGATGTCCGGAACGATTGCCATATCAATGGCTCGTGCCGAACGTGGACTCACGTCGTCCGGCCGCAACACTTAACACTTACCTTTGCATGCATTTCCGGAGGAAGAAACCTTTTCTTTCTTGCCACACTTCTCTATCGGACTTTGAACTATTTCATTCACCTCCGTCTGGCTGAGTAGCTGGGCTACATAAGGTGCCCCGGTCAACGCTTCGATGCTTTTCGCAAAGCCGCGGAGATGGTTGCGCGATCCGCACATCAGGTTCGTGTAGGTCGAGATGATGTCATCCTTCTGGGCCTCGCTTATTGCCCGTTTGATATCGATCATGTCTTTCTCTTCGATGAGCCCGCCCACATTCAGGGCATTGAGGCTACTTATCTCGCCCTTGGCAACCAGGGTGTTATAGAGTGACTGCAGATCGGTATTGGTGAACTCGCCAATCGCATTGCCCGCCGCGGGATCAGGCAGGTTGTATTTGTTCAGCAACTTGAGCAAGGCATCCATATGCGTCTGCTCGGCACTGGCGATATTGGAAAATGTCGCGAGATCCCATACATCGTAGAACGTCAGGTAGGTGTCGCGCGCCACCTTTTCTTCTTCCCTCATGAAAATAAGGTCTTTTGTTTCCACCGCAGTGAGGGACAAGGTTGCACTATAGGCATTCGGGCAGGACATGGCGCCAAAAACGGACAACATGACCGCGAGTAATACTGGAATTGATTTGGTGAGCATGTTCATTCTCCTTTTAAGTTGCGATTCTTTTCTGGCCAGCCCCACTTACCTCGCCGTTCCTTAGCAGCCTTGCAATCGATTCGAGCCAAGTTGCTGCAGCCGGCGCCGAGGCTCTGGCAGACTCTGGTTACCTCACTCTCCTAATACTCCTCAAATATACGAATATCAACTAAGTAAATTGATTATGTATTGATGATTTCCAAAGATGGAGTGACAACAAGACAAGTCACATGATTGGAATTCGCATTCGACTGTCTCATATTGGCTGCGCGTATTCAGGTTGTTAGCAGGGAGCTATATCTGGAAGAGGCAGGCTGCAAGTGTACGAGGCCATGCCATCGATAACCCACGTTCGTCTGTGCATATCCCCCCACTCGTTCATCATTTTTTATCGCACTCACCCCAGGATTTGCCGCCACCTGCGTTAGAATCCGCCCCCGTTTTCCCCAACACTCCTGTCAAGTCATGTGGTTCAAGAATCTGCTGGTTTATCGCCTCAACAAATGGGACGTCACTCCCGCCATCCTCGAAGAAAAATTGTCCGGCAACGCCATTCAGGCATGCTCCGCGATGGAGATGCAAAGACTCGGCTGGGTTTCCCCCAAGGAAGAGGGACAACCATTTGTGCATACACTCGGGTCGCAGATGCTGATCTGCCTTGGTGTCGAGAAAAAACTCCTGCCGACGACAGTGATCAACAAATTCGCCAAATCCCGCGCCGCCGACATTGAGGAGCAACAGGGCTACAAGCCGGGGCGCAAGCAGATGAAACAGATCAAGGAGGCGGTGACGGACGAACTGCTGCCGCGCGCCTTCGCCCTGCGCCGCCATACCTTTGCGTGGATCAGTCCCACAACCGGGATCATGGTGGTGGATGCCGCGAACCTGGCGAAAGCCGATGAGCTGATCGAGATGCTGATCAAGACCGTGGATGGGATAGCGCTCACGCCGCTCAAGACCAATACCTCGCCCACCGCTGCAATGACTTCCTGGCTGGCGGGAGATGATTTGTCCTCGGCATTCACCGTGGACCGCGACTGCGAACTCAGGGGATCGGGAGAGGAAAGGGCGACTGTGCGTTACGTGCGCCACACCCTTGAAGCCGAAGAGATCGCCAAGCACATCACTGCGGGCAAGGAAGTCACCCGACTGGCGATGACCTGGAGCGACAAGATCTCCTTCGTGCTGCACGACAACCTGCAGATCAAACGGATCGCGGCGCTGGATATCCTCAAGGATCAGGCGGAGGGCAGCGATCAGGAAGATATGTTCGACACTGACTTCGCCATCATGACCGGGGAATTGCAGAGATTGCTGGTCGATGTGATTGATGTGCTTGGGGGTGAGAGCGCTCCGGCGGTATAAACAGCGAGCGACCACCTCTCTCGTAAAAGCCGGCTGCGGATACCATTCGCAGCCAAAGCCTGCCCTGAGATTCGAAGTAGTGCTTCTACAACCTGCAGGGTGGGCACGATTTTGTATCCACGCGGTGCCAAAACTGTAGCAGCGTGGGCACAAAATCGTGCCCTACTTCTAAAAATCCGTTCGCATTGAGCTTATCGAAATGTGAATGGATTTTTGTGCTTCGACAAGCTGTGCGTGTGCTGTTGGGGTGAATGCCCCTTACAGCCACGGCCTACCCGGGTGCAGCACGACGGGCAATCAGCTTCAGGCCTGCCCTTTCACTGCCACTCAAACCGCACCTGCTCGTAGTCGTCGCCTTCGGCGATGATCTCCACCAGCCTGATGGTACGGCTCTTCTCTCCCAGCATCACCTCGAACAAGGTACCGGCCACAAAGCTGCCACATTCCATCAGCATGGTGGCATGCGCGTAGGAGTTATGCTCGTCCGGGATCAGGATGACCGGCAAGTAATCGTAAGCGAACGTGCCAGAACTGGTCTCCCAGTTGGAGACTCGCTCCACACCCTTGCCCAGCACACGCAGCCATACCGACAACGGCTGCCTGGCAAGTATCCTGATGCCGACATGCACCTTGCCCTGCATGTCGGTCTTCAGGCGGCGGATCATGCCGACCCACCATTGGCCGGCATTCTTCCCCCTGAGTCCGCACAGCGCGCCGACCTTCACCCAGTCGCCGGACGCCCGCGGGACGATGCTGCCTACGCCCTCCGCACTGATGTCCAGCACTGGCCAGATCTCG
>DAIDAJ010000085.1 GCA_027310665.1 Sideroxydans sp.
GACGAAGGGGACTTCGTTGTTACTTTTCTTTTTGGTGGAGGTAAGCGGGATCGAACCGCTGACCTCTTGCATGCCATGCAAGCGCTCTCCCAGCTGAGCTATACCCCCGGGGTGCCCCGAAAAGAGCGCGCATTATAGTGACGACATCCTGCCTTGTAAAGCAAGTCAGCCGGTTTTTTTCTCAAGATTCTTTTCAATGCGTGCCAATACCATCTCGCGCGGGAACAGTGTCACCAAAGCATCCACGGAAGGCGTCTGGGTTTGTCCTGTCAGCATCACGCGCAAGGGCATGGCGAGCTTGGGCATCTTCAGTCCGTGTTTACCGATGACTTCTTTAATGGCCGCACTGATGGCGGCCGTTTCCCATGCGACGGTAGCGAATAGTTGTGCCAGGTCGCGCAGGGCAGGGACGGCCTCGACGGACAACTGGGCGTCCAGCAGCGCAGCCTCCGGATGCAGGTCGATATAGAACACTTCCGCCGCATCGGCCAATTCGTTCAGTGTGGCAACGCGTTCTTTATATAAGCCGGCGATCGAGGCCAGAGCAGGGCTGTCGGTGACCTTGATGCCACGCGCTTCCAGCCGCGGGCGCACCATGTCGGCCAGTTCCTGGTTATCGGTCTGCTTGAGGTAATGGTTGTTCAGCCAGTTCAGTTTTTCGGTGTTGAACTGGGCAGCGGAAGGGGTGATATGGTCGAGGTCAAACCATTCGCAGAACTGCGCCACCGAGAAAACCTCGTTATCGCCATGGGACCAGCCCAAGCGTGCCAGGTAATTGATGACGGCTTCCGGCAGGTAGCCGTCTTCGTCGTATTGCATCACGCTTACTGCACCGTGGCGTTTGGACAGCTTGGTGCCATCGTCGCCAAGGATCATCGAAAGATGTGCGTATTGCGGCACTTGCGCGCCGAGCGCCTTGAGTATGTTGATCTGGCGCGGGGTATTGTTGACGTGGTCGTCGCCGCGTATCACTTGGGTGATGCCCATATCCCAGTCGTCCACCACCACGCAGAAGTTATAGGTAGGCGTGCCATCCGAGCGGGCGATGATGAGGTCGTCCAGTTCGGTATTGCTGAATTCGATGTGCCCTTTGACCAGATCCTTCCAGGCCACGACGCCGGCTGCCGGGTTCTTGAAACGCACCACGGGCTTTAGGTCGGCAGGAACGGGCGGCAATGTTTTGCCGGGTTCCGGACGCCATTGGCCATCGTAACGCGGCTTTTCGCCGCGGGCACGTTGAGCCTCGCGCATGGCATCCAGCTCAGCCGGGGTGGTATAGCAATAATAGGCCTGACCCGCAGCCAGCATCTGCTGGATGACTTCCTTATAGCGCGGCATGCGCTGCATCTGGTAGAACGGGCCCTCGTCGTAATTCAACCTGAGCCAGGCCATTCCGTCCAGAATGGCCTGTACAGCCTCCGGAGTTGAGCGTTCCACATCGGTATCTTCGATGCGCAGAATGAAAGTGCCGCCGTGTTTGCGTGCGTAGGCCCAGGAGAACAGAGCGGTCCGCGCCCCGCCGATGTGCAGATATCCAGTGGGGCTGGGCGCGAAACGGGTGCGGACGGTCATGAGGCATTCCTGTGGCATTAAACGAAGGCGCGCATTTTACGACAGATGGGTAAAGCGGATAAAGAAATTGACCTTATATATACGGCTATGATTAAATGCGCGCCCTCTATTGGGCGGTTAGCTCAGCGGTAGAGCACTGCCTTCACACGGCAGGGGTCACTGGTTCGAACCCAGTACCGCCCACCAATTCAAAGCCTCGTCGAGCATCAGACCTTTCCCGGCTTTTATTATCGAAATGAAAAAGCAAAAAAAGGGTTGGCAGTCACGCCAACCCTTTCAACTAATTCCAATCGTCTAACGAGTTATTTTCCCTGCGTGTCAGTCAATCGCGTGTATTTCGGTGTATGGCTATGTCATCAAACCAAATCACAATGCCGGCAAAAACTA
>DAIDAJ010000041.1 GCA_027310665.1 Sideroxydans sp.
GGTGGAGATGAATCTGGACGTGGGCGACCGCTCCGGCAAGCTGGTGGCGGAACTGTCGCATGTGAGCAAGTCGTTCGGCACGCGCAAGGTCATAGACGATTTCTCCTGCCGTATCCAGCGAGGCGACAAGATAGGTTTGCTCGGCCCGAACGGCGCGGGCAAGAGCACGCTGCTCAAGATCATTCTCGGCGAGATGGAGCCGGACAGCGGCGAGGTGAAACTGGGTACCAAACTGAGCGTGGCCTACTTCGACCAGTTGCGCGCGCAGCTCGACGACAACGCAACGCTGGCGGACACCATCAGCCAGGGCTCCGATTTCATCGAGATCGGCGGTGCGAAGAAACATGTGATCAGCTATCTCGGCGACTTCCTGTTCGCACCGGAACGCGCGCGTTCGCCGGTGAAGAGCTGCTCCGGCGGCGAACGCAACCGCCTGCTGCTGGCGCGCCTGTTTACCCGGCCTTCCAATGTGCTGGTGCTCGACGAGCCGACCAATGACCTCGATATCGAGACGCTGGAACTGCTGGAAGAGTTGCTGATGCAATATGACGGCACGCTGTTCATCGTCAGCCATGACCGAACTTTCCTCGATAACGTGGTGACACAGGTGATCGCTTTCGAGGGCGATGGCAAGTTGATGGAATACGTCGGCGGTTACGAGGACTGGATCCGCGTGAAGAAATTCGAGGCCACCCGGAAGTCCTCCGGTACGACACCGTCGAAGCCTGCGGCCAAAGCCGTTGTGGAGAAGCCCAAGACTTCGCCCAAGCTCAGTTTCAAGGAACAGCGCGAGCTGGACGAGATGCCGCAGCGCATCGAAGTGCTGGAGCGCGAGCAGGAGGAGATCACCGCGGCCCTGGGGGCAGGCGCGCTTTTTCGCGACAATCCTTCGCACGCGAAACAACTGCAGCAGCGTGCGACAGAGATCGAGAACGAGCTGCTGCAATTGATGGCGCGCTGGGAGGAACTGGAGAGCAAATAGGGAGTTTCGATGAGACTCAAGAGCGGATTGACGTTGATCGCGGCCGGAGCGCTGCTCTTGCCCGCCTGCACCTCGCGGCAGATGATCGATGTGGCGACGGCGAAAGACCCCGAAAAAGCGCTGAAGAACATGGCGGAGCGCCGCGCGACTGCCTATAAATATAATCCCGAACTCATTCTTTCCGACATGAGGAAGGTCAAGGCGGATTACGACCGGCTGATCGGCAATGTACGAAAGGAAAGCGGGGCAAAGTGGGGCAAACGCGAATCCGCTGTATTGCCCAGCCGCACGCGCTATGTGAAATACACCGAGAACTACAGGAACCGCGTGGTGGTGGATTACGACGCTGGAACCATCCTGATCGAGCAGCTGGACGAAGCGCAAGCCAAAGAGAAACTTCGCAACGCGGCAGTTGTGGCGCTATTGACGCCGGACGATCCCGGCGCGGTCGACCTGTTCTCGGACAAGGAGATACCGGTTGGCGGCAAGCCCTATTTGCAGGACCTGGTAGTGGATCAGGACGATGTGGTGCTCAAGACCCGTGAAGATATCAACCGCTATGCCGACTATCTGGTGACCAGTCAATTGCACAGTCGCACCATCGATGCCAACGGCGAGCGCAAGAATGTGCTTTATGTGCAGATGAGAATGGTGAATGCGCATCTGGATAAACGCGCACTGGAATATGCTGCCA
>DAIDAJ010000105.1 GCA_027310665.1 Sideroxydans sp.
CAGGATTGCATCGCGCTGGAAGACTCCAACAACGGCCTGCGCTCGGCACTGGCAGCCGGCATCAAGACCTACGTCACCACCAACCCCTACACGCACCGCCAGGATTTCGCCGAAGCGGCGGCAGTGTTCGACGACTTGAGCGACCTCGCGAATTTCTACCGGGTCACCGGCCTGCGGATTTAGGTAGTTCGGGCTGTTTCCTGCTAATCTTGCGGACAATTCAATTGTCCGCAACCCATCATGCAAAGCTATTTGAAACGAATCCTGACCGCCCGCGTCTATGACGTGGCCATCGAGTCGCCACTTGAACTTGCTCCCAGCCTCTCCGCGCGCATCGGCAACAACGTGCTGCTCAAACGCGAAGACATGCAGCCCGTGTTCTCGTTCAAGCTGCGCGGCGCGTACAACAAGATGGCGCAGCTCACGCCGGAGCAGCTCAAACGCGGCGTGATCACCGCTTCGGCAGGCAACCATGCACAGGGCGTGGCGCTCAGCGCGCATCGCATGGGCTGCAAGGCGGTCATCGTGATGCCGACGACCACCCCGCAGGTCAAGATCGATGCGGTGCGCCATTTCGGCCAGCGCTCCGTCGAGATCGTGCTGCATGGCGACAGCTACAACGACGCCTACGGACATGCGCTGGAACTGGAAAAGGAAAAGCAGCTTACCTTCGTGCACCCGTTCGACGACCCCGATGTGATCGCCGGGCAAGGCACCATCGGCATGGAGATACTGCGCCAGCATCAGGCCCCGATCCACGCCATCTTCTGCGCCATCGGAGGCGGCGGATTGATCGCCGGCGTCGCGGCCTATGTCAAGCAGGTGCGCCCGGACATCAAGGTCATCGGGGTGCAGACTACCGATTCGGATGCCATGTACCGTTCGCTGAAAGCCAAAAAGCGCGTGCAGCTGAGCGACGTCGGCCTGTTCGCGGATGGAACCGCAGTCAAGCTGGCAGGCGAAGAGACACTGCGCATCTGCAGGAAATACGTGGATGAGATCGTGCTGGTGGATACCGATGCGGTGTGCGCGGCGATCAAGGACGTGTTCCAGGATACGCGCTCCATCCTTGAGCCTTCCGGCGCACTCGCGGTTGCCGGCGCCAAGCTCTACGCCAAGCGCGAACAGCTCAAAGGGGAAACGCTGGCCACCGTTTGCAGCGGCGCCAACATGAACTTCGACCGCCTGCGTTTCGTCGCCGAACGTGCGGAGATCGGCGAAAGGCGCGAAGCCATCCTCGCGGTCACCATCCCGGAAACGCCCGGCAGTTTCCGCAAATTCTGCTCATTGCTCGGCAAACGCAACATCACCGAATTCAACTACCGCTATGCCGATCCAAAGGCTGCGCAGGTATTCGTCGGCATCCAGGTCAAGGACCAATCGGAAACAACCGATCTGGTAGACAGGCTGCAACGCAGCAAGCTGCCCACGCTCGACCTTTCCGATAACGAAATGGCCAAGTTGCACCTGCGCCACCTCGTTGGCGGCCACGCTCCCGAGGCCAAGAACGAGATCCTGTTCCGTTTCGAATTCCCGGAACGTCCGGGTGCACTGATGAACTTCCTCAACAGCATGGACCATAACTGGAACATCTCGCTGTTCCACTACCGCAATCACGGCGCGGATTACGGTCGCGTACTGGTCGGCATGCAGGTACCGCGCACCGACAAGAAGGCGCTCAAGACCTTCCTCGACACCTTGGGCTACCGTTACTGGGATGAAAGCGACAATCCGGCCTACCGGCTGTTCCTGGGGTGATTCCGGGTGAGCACGGACTCCTTCCGTGAATTCGCCCTGGAGCAACTCGCCGCTCTTGAAGGCCTGCGCTGCAAACGCATGTTTGGCGGCCATGGCCTTTATTCGGGCGGGGGGTTTTTCGGCATCCTGTTCGATGGCAAGCTGTATTTCAAGACGCATCCGGATACCTTGCCGGATTACCTGGCCGCTCAAGCCGCCACATTCGCCCCCTCAGAAAAACAGATTTTAAGGAATTACCGCGAAGTTCCCGTGGAGATACTAGAAGATGCCGTGCAATTAACGGCGTGGGCACGAAAGGCGGCACGATGATGGACATCCAAGCTAGGAAGCAGGCCCTCCGGCAAAGTATAATCGCCGCCCGCGAAAAGTTGCCCGCTGCCGAGCGCGTACGCCTGAGCCGTGCCGTTGTTGAATCTATCCGCGATCTGCCGGTCTACCGGCAGGCCCGGACAGTACTGGGTTATCTGAATTTCGGCGCAGAACTGGCAGCCGAACTGTGGGTACGGCAGGCATTGGCCGACGGCAAGCAAGTGTTGCTGCCGCGCGTGAACCGGGCCAGCAGGCATCTGGACTTGTATTTGGTGCAAGACCTGGACCATGACGTGGCGCCCGGTTCATGGGGTATACGTGAACCCGTTGCAGAGCGCTGTATAAAAGAAGAAGCGCCGGGAACGGTGGATTTCATCCTGTTACCCGGTGTCGCGTTCACCCGCGAGGGCGCACGTTTGGGATACGGCGGCGGCTTTTACGACAAGCTGCTGGCGCAGATGCCGCATCGGCCGGCTTTGGTCGCCGGGGCATTCGCACTGCAGGTGGTGCATGAGATTCCGCAGGAAAACACCGACCGCAAAATAGAGTGGCTGGTGACGGAAGCCGAAACAACACGTTGTAACTTTGGGAGAGAGTAAAGATGGCAACGCAACAACCCGATATCGATCCGCAAGAAACCCAGGAGTGGCTGGACGCGCTCCAGTCCGTGCTGGAAAAGGAAGGTGCAGAACGCGCCCACTTCCTGATGGACCAATTGATCCATCATGCCCGCATGGCCGGCGACGATATGCCGATCAGCGCAACCACACCCTATCTCAACACCATCCCGCTGGACAAGGAAGAACGTTCCGCCGGCAACATGGAACTGGAGCACCGCATCCGCGCCTTGACGCGCTGGAATGCGATGGCCATCGTGATGAATGCCAACAAGACTTCTTCGGAACTGGGCGGGCACATCGCCAGTTTCGCGTCGGCAGCGACTTTGTACGACGTTGGCTTCAACCATTTCTTCCACGGCAAGACCGCCGATCACGGCGGCGACCTGGTGTATTTCCAGGGCCACTCCTCGCCCGGCATCTATGCCCGCGCCTATATCGAAGGCCGCATCAGCGAAGAGCAGATGTACAAGTTCCGCCAGGAAGTGGACGGTGGCGGCCTTCCTTCCTATCCGCACCCCTGGCTGATGCCGAATTTCTGGCAATTCCCGACCGTATCCATGGGTCTCGGCCCGCTGATGGCCATTTATCAGGCGCGCTTCATGCGCTATCTGCAGCACCGCGAACTCGCCCCGACCGAGGGCCGCAAGGTGTGGGCTTTCCTCGGCGACGGCGAAACCGACGAACCCGAGTCGCTGGGCGCGATCTCGATGGCCGGGCGCGAACAGCTCGACAACCTGATCTTCGTCATCAACTGCAACCTGCAGCGCCTGGACGGCCCGGTGCGCGGCAACGGCAAGATCATCCAGGAACTGGAAGGGGTATTCCGCGGCGCAGGCTGGAACGTCATCAAGGTCATCTGGGGCCGCTGGTGGGACCGCCTGCTGGTCAAGGACAAGACCGGTTTGCTGCTGAAGCGCATGGAAGAAGTGGTCGACGGCGAATACCAGACCTACAAATCCAAGGACGGCGCGTATGTGCGCCAGCATTTCTTCGGCAAATATCCGGAATTGCTGGAACTCGTCGCCGACATGTCCGACGACGATATCTGGCGCCTGAACCGCGGCGGCCACGATCCGTTCAAGATGTTCGCGGCGTACGCGGCAGCCAGCAAGCACAAGGGTCAACCGACCGTGATCCTGGCCAAGACGGTAAAGGGTTATGGCATGGGTGAATCGGGCGAAGCGCAGAACCCGACTCACCAGCAAAAAAAGATGGGCGAGGAGGCGCTGCGCAAGTTCCGCGACCGTTTCAACATTCCGGTCACCGACGAACAATTGCCCAATTTGCCCTTCGTGCGCCCCGCGGAAGATAGCCAGGAGATGAAATACCTGCGCGAACGCGGCGCGGTTTTGGGCACCCTTCCGGCCCGCAGTCCGGTCACCGATGCGTTGCAGATCCCGGAATTGTCCGCTTTCGACGCCCTGCTGAAAGACAGCGAAGGCCGCGAATTCTCCACCACCATGGCCTTCGTGCGCATGCTCGGCGTGCTGGTGAAAGACAAGAACATCGGCAAGAAGATCGTGCCTATCGTCCCCGACGAATCACGCACTTTCGGCATGGAAGGCATGTTCCGCCAGCTCGGGATCTTCTCGCAGGTCGGCCAGCTGTACACGCCCGAGGACGCGGAACAGCTCATGTTCTACAAGGAATCGTCTTCCGGACAGATCCTGCAAGAGGGTATCAACGAAGCAGGCGGCATGGCCGACTGGATCGCCGCGGCCACTTCCTATGCGAACCATGGCACAGCGATGATCCCGTTCTACATCTACTACTCGATGTTCGGCTTCCAGCGCGTCGGCGACATGGCCTGGGCGGCAGGCGACCTGCGCGCGCGCGGCTTCCTCGTGGGCGGTACTGCAGGCCGTACCACGCTGAACGGCGAAGGCTTGCAGCATCAGGACGGCCACAGCCACCTGATGGCAGCGACCATTCCCAACTGCGTATCGTACGACCCGACCTTCGCCTACGAGCTGGCCGTGATCGTGCATGACGGCATGCGCCGCATGTACCATAACCAGGAAGACGTGTTCTATTACCTCACGGTGATGAACGAAAACTATACCCATCCGGCCATGCCCAAGGGTGCAGAAGAAGGCATCATCAAGGGCATGTACAAATTCAGGAGTCAGGATACGGGATCCGGGAAGCAGAAAAATCCGAAGGTGCAACTGCTGGGCAGCGGCACAATATTGCGCGAAGTGATCGCGGCGGCCGAGTTGCTGGAGAAGGATTTCGGCGTTGCTTCCGACGTGTGGAGCGTGACCAGCTACAACGAATTGCGCCGTGAAGGCATCGACTGCGAACGCTGGAACACGCTGCACCCGGAAGCCAAGCCGCGCGTCAGTTACGTCGAGCAATGCCTGGACGCCAGGATCCCGGTGATCTCGGCAACGGATTACATCCGTTCTTATTCCGACCAGATCCGTCCGTTCGTCAAGGCGCGCTACAAGACGCTGGGCACGGACGGTTTCGGCCGCTCGGATACGCGCAAGAAATTGCGCGGCTTCTTTGAAGTGGATCGCCACTACGTCGCCATCGCCGCATTGAAGGCGCTGGCGGACGAGGGCACGGTTCCCGCGAGCGAAGTGAGCAAGGCGATCAAGCTGTACAAGATCAATCCGGACAAACCGAACCCGACGACGGTTTAAGGCAAGGGGAACAACGTGGCCGAAATCAAGAATGTTTTAGTGCCGGACATAGGCAACTTCAAAGAAGTGAGCGTCATCGAAGTGTCGGTGAAGGTTGGCGACAAGGTAAACGCCGAGCAAGCCCTCATTTCGCTGGAAACCGACAAGGCAACCATCGATGTGCCCGCGCCGTTCGCAGGCGTGGTGAAGGATGTAAAAGTGAAGGCGGGCGACAAAGTGTCGGAAGGCACGTTGATCGTGACGATCGAGGCAAGTGGCGAAGCCGCAGCAACGGCGGCTCCGGCTGCGGCGGCACCCGTGCAGGCAGCCGCACCGGCCGCTCCTGTCGTACCCGCAACTCCGGCACCTGCCAAACCCTCGCCTGTCGCGGCAGCGATCCCGGCCGCCCCGATGATCGTCCCTGCGTCAGGTGGTGCCCACGCCAGCCCGTCCATCCGTCGCTTTGCGCGCGAACTGGGCGTGAACCTGGCACAGGTGGGTGGCAGCGGCGAAAAGGGCCGCGTCACCAAAGACGACGTGCAGAACTTCGTCAAGAGATCGCTGGCCCAGCCGGCAGGCGGCAGTGGACTGCAAGTCCTGGAGATGCCCGCGGTGGATTTCGCAAAATACGGTGCGATAGAAACCAAGCCGCTGTCGCGCATCAAGAAGATCTCGGGCGCCAACCTGCACCGCAACTGGGTGACCATACCGCACGTGACCCAGTTCGAGGAAGCCGACATCAGCGAGATGGAGGCATTCCGCAAGGAACTGGGCGTGGAATACGCAAAGGAAAGCTTCAAGATCACCCCGCTCGCTTTCATGCTCAAGGCCTGCGCCATCACGCTCAAGCACTTCCCGGATTTCAATGCCTCACTGGACGCCAGCGGCGAAAACCTGGTCATGAAGAAATACATCCATATCGGCGTCGCCGTGGATACGCCGGACGGCCTGATGGTGCCCGTGATACGCGACGTGGACCAGAAAGGCATCGTGCAACTGGCGAAGGAACTGGGCGAAGTCAGCGCAAAGGCGCGCGAGAAGAAGATCACGGCCGCGGACATGCAGGGTGGATGCTTCACCATCTCCAGCCTGGGCGGCATCGGCGGCACTTCGTTCACGCCCATCATCAACGCGCCCGAAGTCGCCATCCTCGGTGTGTCGCGTTCCAGCATGAAACCGGTCTGGAAGGACGGCGAGTTCGTGCCGCGCCTGATGTTGCCGCTGTCGCTGTCCTACGATCACCGGGTGATCGACGGTGCGGCGGGAGCGCGTTTCACGACTTACCTGGCGCATGTGTTGTCTGACATGCGCAGGCTGGCGCTGTGATCCGGTGAGTACCTCTCCCATCGGCATCCTGGGCGGCACCTTCGATCCCATTCACAATGGGCATCTGCGTATCGCACAGGAGGCGCTGGAACAGTGCGGTATGGCGCAGGTGCGTTTCGTTCCCAGCGGCACTCCGCCGCATCGCCCGACGCCAAGTGCCCCGGCCAAATCGCGCTGGGAGATGGTGCGCCTGGCCCTGAACGGCCATTCCGATTTTCTGGTCGATGTACGCGAAGTGTTCCGCACCGATCCCTGCTACACGGTGGATACGCTGGCGGGTTTGCGCGCCGAACTCGGCCCGCAACAGCCGCTGTGCCTGATTCTGGGCGGCGATGCCTTTTTGCAGCTGCATACCTGGCACGAATGGAAACGCTTGTTCGAGCTGGCCCATATCGTGGTGTTGCAGCGTGCCGGCGGCCCGCCGCTGGGCAATGCGATGCTCAAGGCGGATGCCGCGTTACAGGCCGAATATCAGACGCGCCTCGCCCCGGGTGCTGGTGCGTTGCACGAGACCCCCTGCGGGGCGATCTTCGTCGCCGACATGCCCGCGCTGGAAATCTCCTCCACCGACATCCGCCGCCGCTGTGCGGAAGGGAAAAGCGCCCGCTTCCTGGTGCCGGATGTCGTCACCAATTACATCAACACTCACGAACTGTACCGTCAATGCTAAATACTGAAGAAAAAACCCAAGCCGTCGTCTCCGCTCTGGAAGACGTCAAGGCGCTGGACATCACCGTCATCGACACCAGCAAGCTCAGCCCCCTGTTTGAGCGCATGGTGGTCGCCAGTGCGCAGTCCACGCGCCAAACCAAGGCGCTGGCGAGCAGCGTGGTGGTAAAGCTCAAAGCCCTGGGCGAAACGGTCAACAGCACCGAAGGAGAAGACAGCGGCGAATGGGTGCTGGTCGATCTGGGCGAAGTGGTCGTGCATATCATGCAGCCCGCGGTGCGCGCCTACTACAACCTCGAAGAACTGTGGAGCGCGCATCCCAAACAGCGCGCGATTTCAGGAAAATGAAACTGTTGATCCTGGCGGTGGGCAATAAGATGCCCGCCTGGATCACCGAAGGTTTCAACGAATACACCAAGCGCATGCCGCGCGAAGCGACGATCTCACTGATCGAAATCAAACCGGAACCCCGCAACAGCGGCAAGACCGCTACACAGATCATGGAAGCCGAGGCGCAACGTATCCGCGCCGCCCTGCCCAACGGCGTCCTGTGCATCGCGCTCGACGAACACGGCGCAACTCCAACCACCAGACAGCTCGCGCAACAGATGCTGGACTGGATGCAGCAAGGCCATGATGTTGCGTTCGTCATCGGCGGCGCCGACGGATTGCACGAATCCGTCAAACAACTGGCCCGGCAGACGATGGCGCTCTCCGCACTCACACTGCCTCATGGCATGGTGCGCGTGTTGCTGGCCGAACAGCTTTATCGCGCACACAGCCTGCTGCACAATCATCCTTACCATCGCGAATAGCCCGGTTTTTTTGGGTTATCCTTGTCGCCATGAGCAAACACCAGCGCATCTACCTCGCCTCGCAAAGCCCGCGCCGACGGGAATTGCTCAAGCAGATCGGAATCCATTACGACATGCTGTTGTTGCGCAGCGATCCGCGGCGCAAGGTCGGCGTCGACGAAACGCCGCATGACGGCGAAGCGCCGCTGGATTATGTGCAGCGCGTATGCCACGACAAGGCACGTGCGGGGTGGGAAACGCTGATATTGCGCAATTTGCCGCTACTCCCGGTGCTGGCGGCGGATACCACAGTCACGCTCGAAGGAAGCATCATCGGCAAACCCGACGATAACGAGCACGCGGCGGAGATATTGCGCATGCTTTCCGGGACGCGGCATCAGGTACTGACCGCGGTGGCGGTGGCATTCGAGGACCGTCTTGAAATGCGCCTGTCCACGACCGCCATCACCTTCGACACGCTGGGCGAGGAACGCATCCGCCGTTACCTGCTCACCGGCGAGGCGCACGACAAAGCGGGCGCCTATGGCATCCAGGGACACGCCGGCGCCTTCGTGAAGCACATCGAGGGCAGCTATACCGGCGTGATGGGACTGCCGCTGTACGAGACGGTAGAATTGCTGAAACTATTCGGATACCCCGCACCATGACTGAAGAGATCTTGATCAATGTCACCCCGCAGGAAACGCGCGTCGCGGTGATGCAACAGGGAGTCGTGCAGGAGCTGCACATCGAACGGGGCAGCCAGCGCGGTCTGGTGAGCAACGTCTACGTCGGCAAAGTGAAACGGGTGTTGCCCGGCATGCAATCGGCCTTCATCGACATCGGCCTGGAACGGTCCGCCTTCCTGCATGTTGCCGACATCTGGGAGAACCGCGCCAGCGGAGAGGCCGCCGCAAAGCCGATCGAAAAGGTGTTGTTCGAGGGGCAGAGCCTGCTGGTACAGGTGATCAAGGATCCCATCGGCACCAAAGGTGCGCGTCTCTCCACGCAACTGAGCTTTGCGGGACGCATGCTGGTATTTCTGCCGCAGGAGGCGCATATCGGCGTGTCGCAGCGCATCGAGAACGAGGAGGAGCGCGAAGCCTTGCGTGCCCGGCTGCAACAGGTTCTGCCCGCCGATCACAAGGGCGGGTACATCATCCGCACCATGGCAGAATCGGCGACCGACAACGAATTGCGTGCCGACGTTGCTTACCTGGACAAGCTGTGGAGCACACTTCAATCGAAATCCCTGCGTATGGCGGCGCCAGAGTTGCTGTACAAGGAACTGGACATCAGCCTGCGCGTGTTGCGCGATTTCGTGGATGAAGAGACCGGACGCGTGCTCGTCGATTCCCGCGAGACGCATGAGCGCATGATGGCTTTCGCCGCCGACTACATTGCCAACGCAGTGCCCAAGCTGGAGCACTATCTTGGAGCGCGCCCTCTGTTCGACATGTACAGCGTGGAAGAAGAGATCGAGCGCGCACTATCGCGCCGCGTGGACCTGAAATCGGGCGGCTACCTCATCATCGACCAGACCGAAGCCCTGACCACGGTCGACGTGAATACAGGCGGATTCGTCGGCGGACGCAATTTCGACGACACCATCTTCAAGACCAACCTGGAAGCCGCGCAGGTCATCGCCCGGCAGCTGCGGCTGCGCAACCTGGGCGGGATCATCATCTGCGACTTCATCGACATGGACACGACGGAGCACCGCGATGCCGTGCTGGAAGAATTCAAGAAGATGCTGGCGCACGACCACACTCGCATCAGCGTGAGCGGGTTCTCCTCGCTGGGCCTGGTGGAGATGACGCGCAAGCGCACCCGCGAAAGCCTGGCGCATGTGCTATGCGAGCCCTGCCCGACCTGCCAGGGACGCGGCGAAGTGAAGACCGCCCAGACCGTGTGCTACGAGATCCTGCGGGAGATCGTGCGCGAAGCTCGCCAGTTCAACGCCCGCGAATACCGCATCCTCGGATCGCAACAGGTCATCGACCTGTTCCTGGACGAGGAATCGCAAAGCCTCGCAATGCTTTCCGATTTCATCGGCAAGCCCGTCTCACTGCAGGTGGAGACGCTCTATTCGCAGGAACAGTACGACGTCATCCTGTCGTAGGCTTGCACATCACACGTCGGGGAGAAGCCGTCGCTACCTCCCATTGCTTTGGCACCCGCCTATTTCCACAGGGGACGGCCGGCCCGGTCCCTGATTTGCGCTTTCCAGAAATCGCGCACGCTTTGCATCGTTTCGGCCGGAATCAGAACGAACCCCAGATTCTGGGCGATCACGTTTCCCTTGCGAAAGGTCCAGTCGAAATACTTCAGTGCCTCCTCGGTGCCCGCTGCTTCCGCGGGGCTGCGGGAGATAACGATGTAGGTTGCAGTGGCGAGAGGCCAGCTCTCGGAGCCCGTCTGGTCGGTCAGCGACTGATTGAACCCGTTGGACGGGTTCCATTCTGCGCTCTTTGCCGCGGCCGCAAATGACGCCTGGTTCGGGCTGACATACTTTCCGTCACGATTGCGCATCTTCACGATCGCCAGATGCCTTTGTTGTACGACTGCCGGGTCGAGATAGCCGATGGAATTTGGCGTATTGCCGATTTTCTTTGCAAGGTTATCTCCGCCCTCCGCACCTTCGCCCACTTTCCAGGCCACCGCAGTTGCGGCACCCAGTGCGGCCTTCCATTCGCCGCTGACCTTGGACAAATAGTCGGTCAGGACAAAAGTGCTACCCGACTTGTCCGAGCGGTATAACACGTTGATCGCGTCGTCCGGCAGCACGAGCCCGGGGTTCAGCGCAACAATCGCGGGATCATTCCAGTGCCGGATCTTGCCAAGATAGATATCCGCCAGGGTTGTGCCGTCCAGCTGCAGCTGTCCGTCCCCTATCTTTTTGATATTCACCACGGGCACGATACCCCCGATCAAGACCGGAAACTGGATCAACCTGTCTCTTTCAAGCTCTTCGGGTGTCAACGGCTTGTCGCTCGCCCCGAAGTCGGCCTTTCCCGACGAGATCGCTTCGATGCCTTTGCCTGACCCCTGCGCAAAATAGGCCAGCGACGATCCGGTTTCTGCCTTGTACTGCTTGCCCCACTCCTGGTAAACCTGTTTGGGGAAAGTCGCTCCTACGCCGAAGATCACGCCCGCCTGTGCCTGGTTCAGCATCAGCGCCAACAAGAAAATTGTGCTCAAGCTGATCCACGCCTTATTTTTCTTCATCGATTTCTCCTTGATTTCAAGCACAAACGAGTCCCCACTTTTTTGCCAGCCATGCAGTTTCGCGGCGAACATCGCCCTCACAGGCAGGAATACCGGGTTATTTCAGGGCGGGGAAAATGACGTGGAGGGATGCAGAATGCTGACGCAGGAGTTCTGCGATGTATCTGGCGATCCCGCTGTCATAGCGCCGAAGCCCCTTAGACCGGTAATTTTGCGTCCTGGTCTTTTGACCAGTTTGCCGTTTTCAGATTTTGTACAAAGCTTGTCGCCAAGCATGAAACTATTGTTACAGGTGCATGACAAGGCTACTGGTGAAACATATTTGCGTCAAGAATGGCGAAAACACGCAAACAGTGCCAACGGGGACACCGATATGACCAACCGGGATCTTGCCGATTTTGCCTTGCCCAACCGAAAAGGCCGGCGACTAGCCGGCCTTTTTCCTAAACCATCGCTGGCCTGGATAATTACTTCTTAGCGCCGTTGACCGCAGCTTTCAGAGTGGCACCAGCCTTGAATGCGGGCTGCTTGGAAGCCTTGATCTTGATGGCAGCGCCAGTGGACGGGTTACGGCCATTGCGAGCTGCACGCTTGCGGACCTCGAATGTTCCGAAGCCTACCAACGCAACGTTGTCGCCCTTCTTCAGAGTAGCGGTGATGATTTCAATCAGGGCAGCGATGTTGCGGTCGGCATCAGCCTTGCTGCTTTCTGTCTTGGTTGCCAGTGCGTCGATCAGTTCTTTACGGTTCATGCGTTTTTGCTCCTTGGTTGCGGTTGAAGTACCGGGGACGGATTGTTGAGGATATTTCACTCGTTGGCAAGTGGTTGGGCCCTCAATTTCTCGCGTCAGACCTTGATTCGCGGTTGCAGGCCCCGTTTGAAACCCGGACAGCAGCCGACTCAAGTCGCCCTATTCTACTATCTTGGCGATTTGCCGGTCCTCACATTGGGTCGAGTCCGTGTCATTGCGTTTCTCGGCCAGCTCGGCGATGGCGCTGAACCTGTCCACAAGGCCATTCTTCGCAAAATGGTCGATGATAAACAATGGGATCAGGGTGTCCGGCTCCCATAGACCCTGGAACCTGAGCGTACTCCCATGAGGATTCGGCCGGATGCTCCAGCTTCCCTGAAACTCTTTCGAATCGCCGGACAGCTGCACAAAGGAGATGCCCTCATAGGGGTCTTCCATATATTCCATGACCGAATGCAGGCGCACATGAAGAAACAGGACATGCTCGTCAGCCGTGCGTTCGACCCTTACCCTGTTTGCGGTTTCGCGGTAAGCGATGGATTCAACCACCCCCGGCAGACTCTTTGCCGCCTCATAATCGGTCAAATAGTTATAGGCTGCGCATTTCGTTAACGGGGTATCGAAACTGGCGATGAAGGTATAGAAGTCGCCGACCCTCCTGACGTCCACCTGCAATCCGGGGTATTGGGTATCCGGCCAGGCCGTCGTGCTGGTCATCAATAGCCACCCGAACAATATTCGCTTCATCATGGATACCCTTATAGGGAATCTTTGTGACGCGAGCATGACATGGCGATTTTTGACGTATCAGGCCAGCAAGTTCTCCGGCTCCATCTTGCTGCCCGTGATCGCAACGACCTTGTGGCGGGACTGCCCGCCTTGCTTGAGCTCGACCTGCCGCAGCGGAACGCCAAAGGATTCGGCGATAAACTTCAGGAGCGCCTCGTTGGCGCGGCCTTCGACCGGCGGAGCAGCAAGACGGATCTTCAGGGCGTCGCCATGCAGATCCGCCACTTCAGTGCGCTTTGCGCCGGGCTGGACATGCAGGGTCAGGGTGAGCACGTCGCCGTTGCGGCGATACCATACGCTCACAGCAATCTCATCACGGCCTGTTCCAGTCCGCCTATCGGCACGATGAGGATAAGCTGGCAGACAAGGAGCAGCACCAGCACGGAAAGATCGACGTTGCCGACCGGCGGGATGCGCCGCCGCAAAGGTTGCACGAAAGGACGGTTGACCGCGCCCAGCATCGGCGCAAGCGGCGTATGCGGATTGACCCAGGACAGGATCGCCTCCGTGATCAGCGAGGCCATGAGCAGGTAAAGGCTGATCTTCAGCAACTTGACTGCCGTCCACAGCAGCAATCCCGGCAGGTGGGAAGTCTCGAAGGCATAACCCTGCAGCCATAAGTAAGCGCAGAGATAGCAGAGTTCGACCAGGAACGCCAACAGCAGCGTTGCGGTATCCAGGCCCATGATCCTCGGAATGAAACGGCGCGCACGCAGAACGACAAAGTCCGTCAGCGCCATCAGGAATTCGCCTATGGGATTGCGCATCGGCGCCTGCAGCCAGACCGCATGGAAACGGAACAGCAGGATGGCCGCGAAGGGTTGCACCAGCGCGTCGTTCAGGAATGAAAGTGTCTCACCCAGCATCAGGCGTCCTTTCCCAGCTCATCGCCCAATTCCCTGGAACGTGCCGCTGCCGCATGGATGGCTGCGACGATGTTCGCTTTCACCCGGTCTTTCTCCATGCTGAGCAACGCGCGCTCGGTCGTGCCCTTCCTGGAAGTGACGCGCTCGCGGAGGACGGCAACATCCTCCTGGCTGCTTTCGGCCAGTTTGCTGGCGCCGAGGAACGTGTCCAGCACCAGCTGCCGCGCCTGGGCTTCGTCCAGCCCGAGTTCATAAGCTCCCTGCTGCATCGCTTCGATGAAATAGAAAACATAGGCCGGACCGCTGCCGGAAATTGCCGTCACCGCATCCAGCATCTCCTCGTCATCCACCCACAGTGTGCTGCCCACTGCCCCGAGAATCGACTCTGCACGATGACATTGCTCCGGCTTCACCGCAGGTGTCGCATACAATGCGGTGACGCCGCTGCGAATAAGTGCCGGCGTATTGGGCATGCAGCGCACGATGTTCTGCGACCCTATCCAGCGCGCCATGTCCTGCGTGCGGATACCCGCGGCGATGGAGAGGACAAGCTGTTCGTTCAGGATAGGCGCGAGCTGCACTGCGATTTCCTGCAACTGTTGCGGCTTGACCGCCAAGATCAATGTTTCGCCGTGCGCAACTGCCTCGGACAATTCCGTCGTCGCCCTGACCCCGAATTCGTTATGCAGCTCCGCGCACTTTTCCTTGTTCAACTCGACTACGTGCATCTTGGAAGGCGAATAGCCGCGCTTGATCAGTCCGCCGATCAATGCCTTTGCCATGTTGCCGCCGCCGATGAATGTAATTTTCATTTGCTTTCTCCGTAATTTCTGGTGCCGAATATCGCCGTGCCGATCCGCACGATGGTAGCACCCTCCTTGATGGCCGCGGGATAGTCGTGCGACATGCCCATCGACAGGGTATCCAGAGACATGCCCTGCGAGTTCATTTTTTCCAGCAACATCCGCATCCTTGCGAAAGGTACACGCTGCTCCATTTCGCCCGCCGCGGGAGCCGGTATCGTCATCAGTCCGCGCAACCTGATATGCGGCAAGTGCGCAAGCTGTTGTGCCAGAGGCAGCGCCTCTTCGGGTGCTACGCCGCTCTTGCTCTCTTCTTCGCTCGCGTTCACTTGCAGACAGATGTTCAGCGGGGGCAGATTTGCAGGTCGCTGTGCCGACAACCGCTCGGCGATCTTCAGCCTGTCCACGCTGTGCACCCACGCAAAGCGCTCGGCGATGGCGCGCGTCTTGTTGCTCTGGATGGGGCCGATGAAATGCCACTCCAGCGGCAGATCGCGCAACGCGTCGATCTTCTCCAGTGCTTCCTGCAGGTAATTCTCGCCGAAAGCGGTCTGCCCGCAGTCGTACGCCTCGCGCACCGCCGTCGCCGGAAACGTCTTGCTGACGGCCAGCAAACTGATATCCGACACATTCCGGTGTGCCGCTCTGGCGGCTTGGGCAATGGCTTCGCGGGTCGCTTGCAAGTTGGAGAGGATTGCAGTCATAATCGCCCGAGTCGTCGTGATCCGACGCAGTTTAATACACTCAGGATTATATATGGATATCACCGAACTGCTCGCCTTCGGCGTGAAGAACAAAGCTTCCGACTTGCATCTCTCCGCCGGCCTGCCACCGATGATCCGCGTGCACGGCGACATGCGCCGCATCAACCTGCCCCCGATGGATCACAAGGAAGTCCACGCCATGGTGTACGACATCATGAACGACGGGCAGCGCAAACATTACGAAGAGAACAGGGAAGTCGACTTCTCGTTCGAGGGGCCGAACCTGGCGCGTTTCCGCGTCAACGCCTTCATCCAGAACCGCGGCGCCGGTGCGGTGATGCGTACCATTCCTTCCAAGATACTCACGCTGGAAGACCTCAAATGCCCTCCGATCTTCAAGGACATCTCCGAATTCCCGCGCGGCATGGTGCTGGTGACCGGCCCGACCGGTTCCGGTAAATCGACCACGCTGGCGGCGATGGTGAACCACATCAACGAAAACGAGATGGGCCACATCCTGACCGTGGAAGACCCGATCGAATTCGTGCACGAATCGAAGAAGTCGCTGGTCAACCAGCGCGAAGTCGGCCCGCACACGCTGTCGTTCAACAACGCCCTGCGTTCCGCACTGCGCGAAGACCCGGACGTGATCCTCGTCGGCGAAATGCGCGACCTGGAAACCATCCGTCTCGCGATGACGGCAGCGGAAACCGGCCACCTTGTCTTCGGCACACTGCACACCAGCTCGGCAGCCAAGACCATCGACCGTATCATCGACGTGTTCCCGGCCGACGAAAAGGAAATGGTGCGCGCGATGTTGTCCGAATCGCTGCGTGCGGTGATCTCGCAGACACTGCTCAAGACCAAGGACGGCACGGGCCGCGTGGCGGCGCATGAGATCATGATCTGTACCCCGGCGATCCGCAACCTGATCCGCGAAGCCAAAGTGCCGCAGATGTATTCCGCCATCCAGACCGGCGGCAACATCGGCATGCAGACGCTGGACCAATGCCTGAGCGATCTGGTGAAGCGCAACCAGGTGGCTTCGGCGGAAGCGCGCGGCAAAGCCGTGAACAAAGACCTGTTCCCGGGTTAACCCCCTACCAAATCAAGAACCATAGCTGCACCAGGAGTCCATCATGGAAAGAGACCAGGCCACCGAACTTGTCCACAATCTTTTGCGCGGGATGGTTTCGCAAAAGGCATCCGACCTGTTCATCACCTCCGGCTTCCCGCCCGCGTTCAAGGTGGACGGAAAAATGACGCCGGTTTCCAGCCAGGCGCTGACATCGCAACACACCCAGGAACTGGCACGCAGCATCATGAACGACCGCCAGGCTGCGGAATTCGAGTCGACCCACGAGTGCAATTTTGCGATCAGCCCGCCCGGCATCGGGCGCTTCCGCGTCAACGTGTTCATGCAACAGCAGCGTGTCGGCATGGTGCTGCGTACCATCACCACCAGGATCCCCACTTTTCAGGAACTGGGGCTGCCGGATGTCCTGAAGGACGTGGTGATGACCAAACGCGGCTTGGTGATCCTGGTCGGCGGAACCGGCTCCGGCAAGTCATCCTCGCTGGCTGCCATGCTGGGCCACCGCAACCACAACAGCTATGGCCACATCATCACCATCGAGGACCCGGTGGAATTCGTGCACGACCACGACAAGTGCATCGTCACCCACCGCGAGGTGGGCGTTGACACCGACAACTGGCATGCCGCGCTGAAGAACACCCTGCGTCAGGCGCCGGACGTCATCCTGATCGGCGAAATCCGCGACCGCGAGACCATGGAATACGCGGTAGCCTTCGCCGAAACCGGTCACCTGTGTATGGCCACATTGCACGCCAACAGCGCCAACCAGGCACTCGACCGCATCATCAACTTTTTCCCGGAAGAGCGGCGCGAACAATTGCTGATGGACCTGTCGCTCAACATCAAGGCGCTCATCTCGCAACGCCTGATCCCCAAGCGCGACGGCAAAGGCCGCGCTGCCGCCTTCGAGATCCTGCTCAACTCGCCGCTGATCGCCGACCTGATCTTCAAGGGCAACGTGCACGAGATCAAGGAAGTCATGTCCAGATCGCGCGAACTCGGCATGCAGACCTTCGACCAGGCGCTCTTCACACTGCATGAAGCCGGCGCCATCAGCTACGAGGAAGCCCTCAAGAACGCCGACTCCGTGAACGACCTGCGCTTGAAGATCAAACTGGAAGGTCAGGCCACGAAGGACAGGGACGTGATGAGCGGGCTGGATAACCTGAGAATGACCTGAAGCATTGCACCTGAATTTCCTGCCATTGGCCCGCCGTGCGCTGTGGCCGGCGACCTACTGCCGAGTTGGGGATTTCAGCCGCTGCTCCAGCCAGGCATCCACCGACCATTTCCCGCGACTCAGTATCAGCAACACACCCAGCAATACCCCCCAGCAAAAGTGCTGGAACATTCCCGCCTCGCTCAAGCCGGAAGCATAGGAATAGGCAGCGACCGCATTGAGGATGAACAACCCCGCCGCTGCAAAGCGCCCGAACAATCCCAGTACCAGGAATACCGGCAATGCCAGTTCGCCACCGGCCGCCATGTACGCAGCGACATCGGGCGGAAGCAACGGCACCTGATAGACATCACTGAACAGGTACAGCGTGCTGTCCCAGTTCTGTATCTTGGTCAGGCCGGATTTGAGAAACACGTCCGCAAGGTATAGCCGTAGCGCGAAATCCAGCAGCGGCGCCAGATATTCCGGCCAGTGTGAGGCTGTGTAATAGAACCTCGTCAGGCGTGATAACAGTGTCATGGTGTCTTCTCCAGATTGAAGTTCGCAAGAGTATTTTGTGCGACCAGCTTCAACAACGTGGCTTGCAAATCGAAATCCGGATAGTGCTCCAGCGTAGTAACCGTAGCATCGCCCAATCGCGCACCGGCCTGTATGCCCTGCAACCAAACGGCTTCGGCTTCCGTCAGTTCACTGACCTGGACAATGTCATCCTTGCGGCTGACCAGCGCATAACCGGGGCCACCATCCAGATCGATATGAAAGTCTTCAGATGCACCGGGCTGATGGGCGTGCCAGATGGCTGCTATCGGATAATGCGAGCGCACCACATGACAGGACGGATGGGTATGCAAGACCAGATCCGGATATCGCTCGGGCGGGACTTGTGCGAGTGCATTCAGGTCCAGCACATCCCCATCATCCGCAAAATAGGCGACATGGCACGCCCACTCCAGCGCCGCCACATCCGGCAGGTAAACCAGTTCCTTTGCCGGCTCGAAGGTCGCGATGAAGCCTGCCAGCTCCAAACCGAAGTGATGCAGGTTCGCACTGCGGGAAGGATGTTGCTCGATGTACTGCCTGGCAAGGAAGCGGAAGAAATCGTCGCCAACGAGTTGCTTGATGACCGGATACGCGCCCGCCAGCGCATCATGCAGGTTGCCGCGATAATTGTTGCGATAGACCCCGAGCGCGGTTTCAGCGGAATAATCGGCATAGGCCTGCCTTATCCGCGGAGACGGCATATGGCCATGCACGATGGCCTGTGCGAAATGACTCAGTTCGTCATGCAGCATGACACTCCTCCACTGCCTCCAGGCGCTGCCGGGCTTTTGCCGCCTCGCCCATCAGCACGGCGAGTTCGGGGATGTCGGTATCCCATTCGATCAGCGTGGGGCGCGGACCGATATGCCGCAGCACGGACTCATACAAGTCCCACACCTCGGGATAGATCGGGTGGTCGTGCGTATCCACCAGACAGCCGTCGCGCATGCTGTAGCCGGCCAGGTGGTATTCCTTCACAGCTGCTGCAGGAATGGCCTTGATGAACGCGTCGGCATCCACGCCGAGATTGCGCGCGTTCACATACAGGTTCTCCACATCGAACAGGATGCCGCAGCCAGTGCGCTTCGTTAATTCTGCGAGGAATTCACCCTCCGTCATTTCGCTACGGGAAAAGGACAGATAGCTGGAGAGGTTCTCCACCAGCAATTGGCGCTGCAATCTTTCCTGTACCTGATCCACGCGCCGGGCGACATGGTCCAGCGCTTCGCGGGTATACGGGAACGGCAGCAGGTCGTTGATCACCATGCCGTCCGCCGCACTCCAGCACAGATGCTCGGATACGGCAGCGGGTTGCACGTCGGCGCATAGCCGCGCCAGTGCTGACAAATGGCCTGCATCGAGCGGCGTCACGGACGCCAGGCCCAAGCCGACGCCATGCAGGCTGACGGGGTAATGTTCGCGCACCCTGAACAGGGTATGCAGCGGCGCACCCCCGCCGAAGAAATTCTCGCTATGGACCTCGACCCAGCCCAGCGCGGGCAAGGTATCCAGGACCTCGCGGTAGTGAGGTGCCCGCAAGCCGATACCTGCGGCAGACGGCAATGTATTGGTTGCGGGCCCGTTCATTACATCGCCTTCAGCATGCCGCCTGCGATCTTGTCGCAAGTGCCTTTGGGAACGGCGACGAAGTCCATCGGGTCGTTGTTTTTGGTGGCCTGGCCTGCACAGGAGTGCGCGCTCTTGTTGCTGGAGCAATCGTTCTTGCCTGCCTTGGCGATCCCGAAGCATTGTTCCATATCCATCTTCTTGTCTGCGGCACTCGCGGTACCTGCCAGACCGAGTGCCAACAGACCACCGATCGCCAACGTCAACATTTTCTGCTTTTCCATTTTGATACTCCTTTTGCGGGTTGATGAAATTGATTGATAACGCGTTTCCAACGATGTTCGGGCCGGATTCGAAATTCCGATACACAGCATCCTTCCCTCGCACCGATTGATTCGGACAGACCGGAATTTTGGTTACACGACCGATGAAAATATTTTCAAACGGATTTCAAATCGAACCAGTCAGCGTGATGTTCACTGGTAAAGCGCGGGAAACTGCTTGCGCAATTGCGTCAGCTTGGGCATGTCGTTGAACACGATGTAGGGCTGGTAGGGATGCAAGGCCAGATAGTTCTGGTGATGCTCTTCTGCCGGATAGAACTGTCGCAGCGGCACCACTTGGGTGACGATGGGCGCGGGAAAAACATGCGCCGCCGTGAGCTTGCCGATATAGCTTTGCGCGGCCTGCAGCTGTTCGGTGCTGGTGTAAAAGATCGCGGACCGATACTGGCTGCCGGTATCGGGACCTTGGCGGTTCAGCTCGGTCGGGTCGTGCGCCACGCCGAAGAACACCTGCAGCAATTGCCGGTAAGTCACCCGCGCCGGATCGAAGCGAACCTGCACCGATTCCGCGTGTCCTGTGTTGCCTTCGCTCACCATTTCATAGTGCGCGGTGGACGCGTCTCCGCCGGCATATCCGGACACGACGCCGGTCACGCCTTTGACATGCTTGAACACCGCGTCCACGCCCCAGAAACAGCCCCCCGCAAACACCGCCGTCTGTTCGGCGGGTGCTGCGTTCGCATTCGGCAGGGCTGCGAGGCCCAGCACGAGACAGAGGATGCAGGACAAATGACGGCTGACGGGTTTGATGGATATCATGATGAGACTCCTTTTGATCTAGCCGAAGGTGAAGGCAAACGCCTCCGCATCGGCATCCAGAAATTCGATGCGGAAGGTCAGGTTCCTGATCTTTCCGCTTTGTCGCACGAGCTGGTACAGGCGTTGTTCCTGTATCACCCCATAGCCTTCGGCGTCGGTGTCGGCACCGTGATCCTTGCCGGGGGCTCTTCCATCCAGGGTGACCCTGAAACGCACCGGCTTGCCGCTGTGCGAGCCCAATACCAGATGCAGGTCACGTCCGCGATAGCGGTAACTGATGGCGCCCCGGCCCGGCTGCAACAGCGCGGATTCCGGGCTGACCAGCCACGTGCCGCTGAGCGCCCATTGATCCGTCTCAAGCACGCGCGGAATGCTATAGCGCCCCGGCGTATCGCGCCTGATCGCCTCGGGTGATACAAAATTCTCCTGACGTTTGTAGCCGAGATACGTCTCCGGGGATCGATCCACATCCATTGCGGCCGCAGTCGCACCTGTTCCCGCGACCTGCACCAGGTCATCGTTCAAGGCCACGTCCCGATTCGCCTCCTTGAGCAAGGACTGGATCATCAACTCGGTTTCCTGATACGCGCCTTCGCCGAAATGCTGATGGCGTATGCGCCCCTGGGCGTCGATCAGGTAATGTGCGGGCCAGTATTCGTTCCGGAACGCATTCCAGATCACGTAATCGTTGTCGATCGCCACGGGGTATTTCACGCCCAGTTCGCGCACGGCCTGTTCGACGTTGTGCAAGTCTTTCTCGAAAGCGAACTCCGGTGCGTGCACGCCGACGATGACCAGACCCTGGGCCCGATATTTTTCGTCCCATGCCTTGAGGTATGGCAAGGTGCGCAGGCAGTTGATGCAGGAATAGGTCCAGAAATCCACCAGCACCACTTTGCCGCGCAACGTTTCTTCGCTCAGCGCCGGTGAGTTCAGCCATTGCGTTGCGCCATTCAAAGAGGGTGCCATGCCTGCTGCCGCGACCTCTGGCGCATCGGAACGCGGCGCCAGATGTTCGATCAGATGTTGCTCGGCAACCGTGGTATTTGCCGAAGTGAATTGCGCCAGAAATCGCGTATCCCAGCTTGATGCGATCACGACGATGCCCGCCACCACCGCGACACCCAGCACACGCCTCACCCATTCTTCGACGCCGAAGCTGCGTTTCATCCAGCCGATCACGCGGCCGCTGGCCAGCAACGCCACACCCAGAGAGGTCGCCGCACCGGCGGCAAACACCAGCAGCAGCAATGCGCTGTGCAGATTCGCGCCGTTCAGTGCCGCGCCCGCCAGCACCAGGCCCAAGATAGGCCCGGCGCAGGGCGCCCACAGGAAGCCGACAGCCACGCCCAGCAGCAGCGAACCTTTGATGCTGCCCTGACTGTCGGCGCGTTGTTGCAGGCGACCTCCCAACACGACGAAAGGACGCATCATCCGTTCCGACCATGACGGGAAGATCAGCGCCAAGCCCAGCAGCAACAACAGCAGCATCGCCGCGTAGCGCCCGTATTGGTTCACTTCGACCAGCCACGCGCCGCCCACCGCAGCCAGGCTGGCCAGCACGGTGAAGGTCGCCGCCATGCCGAGCAGGATCGGCAGGCCGGAACGACGGAACGATCGCTCCGAACGCGCGAACACGAAAGGCAGCACCGGCAGCACGCAAGGACTCAGAATGGTGAGCACGCCGCCAAGCCAGGCGAGCAAAAAAATTAGCATGATGATTGTTCCTCGTTACCGGTAATTGTTGAATTGTCCATCGTGGCACAGCCGTTCGTGGTGAGCTTGGGGCCATTCATGGTTCGACAAGGCCTTTAGTCCTGAGCGCAGTCGAAGGATCACCACGAACGGCGGCGTATTTGTTAACTCACCAAGTGGCCGGGATTTATTTAGGTCTGGGCACGAAGCGCAGCGCCACGGTGTTCATGCAGTAGCGCAGCCCGGTCGGTGCGGGACCGTCGTCGAACACATGGCCCAGATGCGAATCGCACAGGGTGCAGCGCACTTCGATGCGCGTCATGCCGAACATGCGATCCGTGATGTTGCGCACGTTCTCCGCCGCGATGGGCTGCCAGAAGCTGGGCCAGCCGGTGCCGGAATCGTATTTGGTGGCGGCGTCGAACAGTGCGTTGTCGCAGCACACGCAGCGATACAAACCGGGTTCGTGCCTGTCGTAGCCGGGCTGGGAGAACGCCCGCTCCGTGCCCTGCTGGCGCGTCACTTCGTAGGCCAGCGGCGACAGGCGTTGTTTCCACTCGGCATCCTTGTTCACTTTGGTCAGGGTGGCCGGCCCGAGCAGCTTGCCATCATCGGAATACTGCATCACGGTCACCTTGTCCGCGGACGCTCCTGCATTGGAACGTGCCGAATACGTCAAAGCCATACCGGATAAAGCCATCAAGAATTGTCTGCGTTGCATGATGTTGCCTCCTGTGCATTAGTCTCGTTCGATAGGAGAACCCAAACCAGTTATGATTCATCCATTCGCACGTATATTCGAAGCTGCCCGATAAATAGTTACAAAAATCTCCGGGATCCTCGTGACGGAACAAAACGACAATCTGGAAACATTGATGCGGCGGTCACTGGCCGGGGATCAGCGCGCCTACGCCGCGCTGTTGCATGAGACCACACGCCTGTTGCGCCCGTTCCTTGCCAAGCGCCTGAGTATCGCCGGTGAAGTTGATGACCTGATGCAGGAGATTCTGCTCTCCATCCATAAAGCCCGCCATACCTACGACGGCAATCGCCCTTACAAGCCCTGGGTGTATGCCATCGCCAAGTTCCGCCTGCAGGATCATCTGCGCGTCCATTATTCCGACCAGTTGCGCCATGCCCTCGATTTCGATGAACTCGAAGAATATTTGCTCGAGCCTGTAACCGAATCGTTGATGTCGTACGAATCCATCAGCGGGGAAGTGGATAAACTCCCCGAGAAACAGGCGATGATCCTGCGCTTCCTGCACCAGGACGGTTACACCGCCAGGGAAGTGGCCGAGAAGACCGGCATGACCGAGTCTGCGGTCAAGGTCGCTGCGCACCGCGCCTACAAGGTATTGAGAAAGAAGCTGGAAAGATAATGGCAAATATCGACGATCTCGTGACGACACTTGCGCAGGATGCGGCGGCGGTAAAGCCTGCGCCGCACCCGTTCTTGCTGTGCTTCCAATGGATGGGCGCGGCGGCAGTCTACCTTGCGCTCGCGCTGGCGATCTCCGGACCGCGTCCGGACCTGCTCGATCGCTTCCACCAGACCTGGTTCGCCGCCGAGATCGCCGCGCTGCTCGGCGTATTCATCGTCACCTCGCTCAGCACCGCCTTGCTGGCATTTCCCGACCTGCACCAGAAGCGCCGCCTGGCCTTCGCACCCGTCGCCGCTTTCGCGCTGTTCGTGGGTGTCATGTTCCTTGCCTGGCGGGCCGACAACCCGCCCTCGCCGTTGCCGGTACACAGCTTCGAGTGCACCCTCAGCATCGCGCTGATGACGCTGCTGCCCGCGGCATGGGCGTTCTATTCCCTGCGCAGATTTGCCAGCACACACTACCGGCTCGCCGGCAGTACGGCCCTGCTCTCTGCTTTCAGCGTAGGGGCACTGTGGCTGCGGCTGCACGAAGATACGAACTCCATTGCGCATCTGGTCGAGTGGCACTACTTGCCCATGCTCGTCATCGGGCTGGCAGGGCTGTGGCTGGGGAAAGTGCTGTTGAAATGGTGAGCGCCGGAATAGCCTGAATAGTCAGCGATTTGTGCCGCACATCGGGCCGCCATCCCCCAAAATCCCCATGGCCGGCAAAAAAACAACCTTTCAGGTGCATTTAGATTTGTCCAATGCCTTCCATACCTGTACATTGGGGGCTCAAGCTATATGGCTGGTGTGGTAATGACCCTATGAAAGAAATCCTGCAATACCTGAAAGCTCATGGCGAACGGCTCGATACCGACATCGCCGAAGCGACAGGAATCTCGCTTGCCAAGGTGCGGCTCCATCTGTCGGAACTTGCAGCCAAAGGCGAGATCATGGTGTGCCACTCGACCAAGTTCGAAAAGGGCAAGAAAATCGAAGGTATCAGTTGCCGCCTGGCCGGGTTCATTCCTCCGGCAGCACCCGGCCGAAAATCGAAGTCGCAGCTGAAGTTGTCATAATTCTCCGCACCGCCTTTCCCCGCAGTCATTACTGCTCCAGCCTGTATGGTTTTCCGGCGTAGCGGTTCCTGCGACCGGTACATGCGCATGCGTGTCCTGATATAGTTATATCAACTCTCAGCAGGCCAGCAGCCATGACCAGACATACCACTCCCGATCACGCACGGCTCGACCGCGTCGTCGCCGAAGCGCGCAAGCAGCGCGAACTGCGCGAGGCAGGATACCGCGAACGGGCGCTCAAATTGTTTCCCTGGATCTGCGGGCGCTGCGGGCGCGAGTTTTCCGGCGCCCGACTGCGCGAACTGACCGTGCATCACAAAGACCACAACCACGACAACAACCCGCTGGATGGAAGCAACTGGGAGTTGCTATGCCTGTACTGTCACGATAACGAGCACTCGCGCGTGATGGACGAGGTGGTCAGGGACAGGGGATCGGAGAATCACGGCACGGCCACCCATAATCCCTTCGCGGACCTCAAGTCGCTGCTGAACAAGAAGTAGATTTCTTATAGTTGGCGCCTGCCTGTATTTCGAACCACACGCCGAATTGCCGACAAAAACTTTTTCTTGCCAATGGCCTACGTATTTGCATCAGCAGTGCCGATAACTGCATCTCCATATAATCAGTGCATGTACCTTTACTTCCATTTCCGGCTGCTGAACTAGCTCATGACCCCATCCCTGCTCACCAATGCCGAACTGTATCGCTGCGCATTTGAGGGGATGTGCGATCCTATCCTGCTGCTCAAGGACGGCCGTTTCGTGGACTGCAACGCCGCCACCCTGAAAATGCTCGGGGGCATCACAAAATCCCAGCTCATCGATCGCACCCCCGGCGACATCTCGCCCGCATATCAACCCGATGGCCGCACCTCCGCCGATAAAGCCGAAGCAACGATCGCGATCGCCATGAGGGAGGGCTTCCACCGCTTCGAATGGATGCATGCGCGCGCCGACGGCTCGGAGTTCCTGGTCGAGATATCGCTGACACCGATCACGGTCGGCAGCGAGGTGGTCCTGCTCACGCTCTGGCGCGACATCACCGAACGCAAACAGGCCGAGAGGTTCGAACAGTTTCGCAGCCATGTGCTGGAACTGCTGGCCGGCGATCAACCGCTCCCCGTTATTCTTGAAGCCATCGTGCGGGGAGTGGAACAGCTTGATTCCGCCATGCTTTGCACTATCCTTTTGCTGGACAAAGATGGAAAACGCCTGAAAACGGGCGCAGCCCCGAGCCTGCCCGATTTCTACAACAGGGCCATCGAGAGCGTCGAGATAGGCGTCGGCGTGGGCTCCTGCGGAACGGCTGCCTTTACCGGCGAACGCGTCATCGTCGACGACATCGCAACGCATGCTTATTGGGCTCCCTTCACGGAACTGGCGGCCCAAGCCAAATTGGGAGCCTGCTGGTCCCAGCCTATCCGCAGCTCCACCGGCCAGGTCCTGGGCACCTTCGCCATCTATCATCATGAAGCCCACAGGCCTGCGGAATCCGACCTGCACCTGATCGAGCAGACTGCGCATCTCGCCAGCATCGCCATCGAGCGCAGCGTCGCAGCCGAAAAATTGCGCGACAGCGAGGCCCACTATCGCCTGCTCACGGAAGATGCGCTGGACGTGATCTGGAAGACCGACAGCGAACTGCGCATGACCTACATCAGCCCCGCGGATGAACGGCTCAGGGGCTACAGGGCGGATGAAGTGGTGGGCCATCATGTGTTTGAATTGTTCACCGACGAGGGGATCGCAACTGCCAAGGAGATCATGCGCCAGCGGAAGGCGATTGGATCACCGGCGGCCCAGGCGGATTTCATCAATTTCGAGGCACAGCATCGCTGCAAGGACGGCAGGACCATCTGGGGGGAGATCTTTTCCACGGCCGTATTCGACGAACAGGGCGCGATCACCGGATATCACGGCATCACCCGGGAGATCAGCAAACGCAAGCAAATGGAAGAACAAGTGCGCCAGCTGGCGTTCCATGATTCGCTCACCAACCTGCCGAACCGTCGCCTGCTATACGACCGGCTGAAGCAGTCCATGGCCGCAAGCAAGCGCAGCGGCTGCCATAACGCGGTGATGTTCCTGGACCTGGACAACTTCAAGCCGCTGAACGACGCACACGGACACGAGGCGGGCGATCTGCTGCTGATCATCGCGGCGGATCGCCTGAAGAGATCGGTCCGCGAAATCGACACTGTTGCGCGCTTCGGCGGCGATGAGTTCGTTGTGGTGCTCAACGAACTGGATGCAGACAGGGCCGCCTCCACGGCACTGGCCGGCAACGTTGCCGAAAAGATCCGGGCCGCCTTGTCGGCGCCCTATCTGCTGACCATCAGCAAGGACGGGAAAACGGATATCGTGGTCGAGCATCGCTGCACGGTCAGCATCGGCGTGGTGGTGTTCATCAACCACGAAGTGAACCAGGACGACATCCTGAAGTGGGCCGACGCGACGATGTATCTGGCCAAAGAGCAAGGACGCAACATGATCTGTTTCTTCGAGGGTGAAATCTGAGCGTCTGCGCTGCATTTTTTTACTTTGCATTTAAACTCGCCACACTGACGCCCATTCCGCGTTGACCCAACCTCAACCACAAGGACGAACCCATGCAGAACTTCACCTTCCATAACCCGACACGCATCCTCTTCGGCAAGGGCCGCATCGCCGACATTGCGCGCGAGATTCCGGCCGGTGCGCGCGTGCTGATCACCTACGGCAGCGGCAGCGTCGTCAGGACCGGCACGCTCGCCGAAGTGAAGGCAGCGCTCAAGGGCTATACGGTCTTCGAGTTTTCCGGCATCGAGCCCAACCCGACCTATGAAACACTGATGCAGGCGGTCGAACTCGCGCGTCGCGAGAAGATCGATTTCCTGCTCGCCGTCGGCGGCGGTTCGGTGATCGACGGCACCAAATTCATTGCCGCCGCCGTTCCCTTTGCGGGCGATCCCTGGGACATCCTCGCCAAGCAGGCGAAGGTCAGGAGCGCGATCCCTTTCGGCTGCGTGCTCACGCTGTCCGCGACCGGCTCCGAGATGAACAACGGCGCCGTAGTGACGCGGCGCGCCAGCGACGACAAGCTGGTCTTTCTCAGCTCGCACGTCTTCCCGCGCTTTTCCGTACTCGATCCAGTCAAGACCTTCACCCTGCCGCCGCGCCAGGTCGCCAACGGCGTGGTCGATGCCTTCGTGCATGTGATCGAGCAATACCTCACCTACCCGGTCGACGCCAAGGTGCAGGACCGCTTTGCCGAGGGACTGCTGCTGACGCTGATCGAAGAAGGGCCGAAGGCATTGCAGGAACCGGAGAATTATTCGGTGCGCGCCAACCTGATGTGGACCGCGACGCTGGCACTCAACGGCCTGATCGGCGCCGGCGTGCCGCAGGATTGGGCGACCCACATGCTCGGGCACGAACTCACCGTTCTGCACGGACTCGATCACGCCCAGACCCTGGCCGTGATACTCCCCGCCATGCTGCAGATGAGGCGCGAAGAAAAGCGCGAGAAATTATTGCAGTATGCCGATCGAGTCTGGGGATTGCGCGAAGGCAACGCGGATACGCGCATCGACCAGGCCATCGAGCACACCCGCCGCTTCTTCGAATCGCTGCAGGTCCCGACGCGGCTCTCGGGCTACGGCATCAGCGCCGATGCCATCCCGGCACTGGTCGCCCAATTGCAGCGGCACGGCGCGGTTGCGCTGGGCGAACATCAGGATTTCGACATCCGGCGTTCGCAGCGAGTGTACGAACTGGCTGCCTGAATCTATTGATCTTTCCGTAATCGGTGACACATGATTCTGCGAGCTACCGTCATTCCGGCGCAGGCCGGAATCCAGGCAGTTGACATAGCCCCACGCAGTGGGACGACACCCTCAATATGGTTTTGTCCGCTACGCGGTATTATTTGACGGGCTGGATTCCGGCCTTCGCCGGAATGACGGAGTAACAGGTTTCGCATGTTGTCGCCAATTCTGGAAACATCAAGAATTCGGCACCGGCGCATATGGTTTGACCGCCTGTTCCGACCACTCCCACAGGCGCTGCGCCAGTTCCTGATCAAGCCCCTGCACCGCTGCCGTCGCCGCGGTGCAATTGCTGAAATATCTTCCCGTCACTTTTTCCACTTCCGGTGAAGTCGCCAGACACACCGAAGTCCGCGCACCGCTCGCCGCCGAGTCCCCCTGCATGCTGAAAGCCGCATGTAACAGCTTGGTGCCGACCACGCCCGGATGCAGGCTGTTCGACGTGAGCCAGGGCGCGCGCCGCGCCAGTTCGTTCGCAAACAGCATGTTGGCCAGCTTGGAATCGGCATAAGCCTGGTAGCCGTCGAATTTTTTCCCGCCGCCCATGTCGTCAAGCGAGATATGCCCGTTCTTGTGCACCATCGAACTGACCGTGACCACGCGCGGTGCTTCCGACTTCCTCAGCAGCGGCAACAAAAGGTTGGTGAGCAGGAAATGCGCAAGATGATTCACCGCCAGCGTCATCTCGAAACCGTCGCGCGAGGTCTTGCGTTCGGTCATGTAAACCCCGGCATTGTTGATCAGAACATCCAGCCGCGGCAGGTGCGCGGACAGGTCCTGCGCCATCCGCGCCACGGCGGCCAGGTCGCCCAGATCGGCACAGGCTGTCTCCAATGGCGCATTGGGTGCAACGGCATGCACGGCATCCATGGCACTCCTCGCCTTCTTCTGGTTGCGCCCATGCAGCACCAGTTCATGTCCCTGCCGCGCCAGCGCCTTTGCGGTTTCCAGGCCGATGCCGTCGGTCGCTCCGGTGATGAGTATCGTCTTCATGCTCAATTGATGATCTCGAAATTGGTGTAATCGCCATCCGTCGGATCGATATCGACTCGGTCCACCTGCGCCAGTTGCGGGCCGCGCTGCGCCCAGCTCACGATCGCGTCGACCGCGCCGGGATCGCCGTGCACCACGGCCTCCACCGTCCCGTTGCTGCGGTTGCGCACCCAACCGAAGATCGCCAGACGCTCCGCCTCGTGTTGCATCGACTGGCGGAAAAACACGCCCTGCACGCGGCCATGGATCACAAGGTGCAATGTTTTCGAGTTGGAAGAAGACGGGTTGGCCATATCGGTGCTCCTGCAATTGGGTCATCCTAGCAGCCGGCGCAGGGAATTCAAACAGCATCGGAATCATGTATTGATAATCCCGCCCTGCAGGCGCATGCTTTGAATTCGTCAACGATGGCTTCCCGAGGAGCACATCATGAACAAGGTTATTGCGCTGCTGTTGTCCGGCCTGTTCTTGATCGCCGGGACGTGTCTGGCTGCATCTGCACCTGTGGTGGTCGTGCTCAACGTGGACGGCGCCATCAGTCCCGGCACTGCCGACTATGTCGTGCGCGGACTCAAATCTGCCGCAGCGGAATCGGCCCGGTTGGTCGTACTGAAGATGGACACGCCGGGCGGCTTGGATACGTCCATGCGCCAGATCATCAAGCAGATCATCGCTTCGCCGGTTCCCGTTGTTGCGTTTGTCGCGCCCGACGGCGCGAGGGCAGCAAGTGCCGGAACCTACATCCTCTATGCCAGCCATATCGCCGCGATGGCGCCCGCCACCAACCTGGGCGCGGCCACGCCCGTCATGATAGGCATCGGCGGGCTGCCGGGGTCGGGCGATCAGGCGCAAAAGGATGACAAGGCGAAACCTGCGTCGGGTGTCGCAGCCGCACCGCTTTCCGCCATGGAACACAAACTGGTCAATGATGCTTCCGCCTACATCCGCAGCCTGGCGCAGATGCGCGGCCGCAACGTCGAGTGGGCGGAACAGGCGGTGCGGCAAGCCGTGAGCCTGACCGCCGCGGAAGCGCTGAAGCTCAAAGTCATCGACGTGATCGCAGACGACGTGCCCGACTTGCTGCGCAAACTGGACGGACACAAAGTGAAGGTGCTGAACGAAGAGCGCACGCTGAACGTGACCGGAGCCGCCATCGTCACGCTGGAGCCGGACTGGCGGAACCGCGTGCTGTCTGCCATCGCGGATCCGAGCCTTGCTTATTTGCTGATGCTCGCTGGCGTCCTCGGGATCTTTTTCGAATTCTCCAATCCGGGTTTCATCCTGCCGGGCGTGATCGGCGCCATCTCGCTGCTGCTCGCGCTGTTCGCATTCCAGGTGCTGCCGGTCAACTACGTCGGGCTGGTGCTCATCCTGCTCGGTATCGCCTTCATGACGGCCGAAGCGTTCGTGCCCAGCTTCGGGATACTCGGTATCGGCGGCATCGCCTCATTCGTGTTCGGCTCCGTGATGCTGATCGATACCGATGTTTCGGGATACGGCGTTCCGTGGTCAGTGATCTTGCCGGTGGCATTCGCCAGCGCACTGTTCATCTTCTTTGCAGTCGGCATGGCGCTCAAGGCGCGTAACCGGCCTGTCGTGAGCGGCCGGGAGGAATTGATCGGAGGTATCGGCGTAGTGCTGGAAGACTTCGACGGCAAGGACGGCTGGGCGCGGGTGCACGGAGAACGCTGGCGCATCGCAAGCAAGCAGCCCTTGAGCCAAGGACAACGCGTCAGGGTCGTGCAGATGAACGGACTGATCCTGGAGGTGGAACCGGAAAGACAGGCATGAATGATCGAGTAAACACCGAACGAGTCCCCTCTCTCGAAGGGAGAGGGAGAAAGGCAGATTTAATCATTTTGTTTCTGATGCTTTGATAAGGAGAATGACATGGACCTGAATTTGAGTTTCGGCGTTGTTGTGTTGCTGATCGCGTTATTGGCGTTCTCAAGCCTGAAGATCTTTCGCGAATATGAGCGCGGTGTCGTCTTCATGCTGGGGCGTTTCTGGAAGGTCAAGGGACCGGGGCTGATCGTGATCATTCCCGGCATCCAGCAAGTGGTCAGGGTCGATCTCCGGACGATCGTGCTCGAAGTGCCGACCCAGGATGTGATCTCGCGCGACAACGTGTCGGTGAAAGTCAGCGCGGTGGTGTATCTGCGCGTCGTAGACCCCCAGCGGGCGATCATCCAGGTCGAGAACTACCTCAATGCCACCAGCCAACTGGCGCAGACCATGTTGCGCTCTGTACTGGGCAAGCACCAGCTGGACGACATGCTGGCGGAGCGGGAGAAGCTGAACAAGGACATACAGGAAGCGCTGGATGCGCAGACCGATTCATGGGGGATCAAGGTCGCCAACGTCGAGATCAAGCAGGTCGACCTGACCGAATCCATGATACGGGCCATCGCCAGGCAGGCCGAAGCGGAACGCGAACGGCGTGCGAAAGTCATCCATGCCGAGGGCGAATTGCAGGCTTCGGAGAAGTTGTATCAGGCTGCCAAGATACTGGCGCAGGAACCGCAGGCAATCCAGTTGCGTTACCTGGAAACCCTGACGGTGATCGGCGCAGACAAGAACACGACCATCGTATTCCCGCTGCCGATGGATCTGGTGACCCCGTTCCTGAACAAGGAAAAACTGAAATAAGGCGGTGGGGCGCCCAAGCCTGTGCTATTGCCTGAACAGGTTCGCCTTGGGCAGCCAGAGCTTGCTTTCCTGGTCTTCCTCCGCGGCGACATAGATGCTGCTGCTGTCGGCCGGGCTGTAAAGCACAACCGCTTTCACGTCCCGTCTCCCTTTGTAGCATTTTGAAATGGCTTCTTCAAATGACGAGACGCCCGCTTTCGCCCTGTATTTATCCAGCAGCAATTTATCGTCACCCTCGGCTGCGGGCTCGCCGGTCTTGCCGGATATCGTCGGAGCGACCTCCGCATACCGTGCCTGCTTGAACATCACGCCCAGCACAAGATTTGCATACTCGGAAAGTTCGCTGCTCTTGCACAGGTAGAACGGTTCCTGTTGCGTCGAGTAGGTGACCGCTTTCGTTCCTGCCGGACATTCGGAATCCCGGCAACTTGGCGAGATGGGTGAGACTGCCGCACTGGAGCCGGACGCCTGATCCGGGTTGGCCCCGTCATGCACAGCATTTTTTGACGACCACAGGTACACAAGAACCAGCAACAAAAGCAGAACGAGGAATCCGATTCCCGCGTACCTGAAACTCCCCTGCCCGGGACTCGCCTCTTCCTGCGTTGCACGGGGGTCTGCCTCGCCGCAATACGGGCAGGACCCGGCATTCGAGTCGATGATCTTCTTGCATCTTTTGCAGGTTATCAATGCCATCACAATCACCCGGAGCAAACGGGTCCGAAATCCATCAGCAAAGTCTGTACACGGCTTTATAGCAAAACTTAAAGTCGCCGGTTTGAATAAATGCACGGATGGCATTGTTCAAATTTCTGTATCGGGCACAGGCCCGGTTGCCCACACAGGGGAAAAAGGAAGTCCGGTCCCGGCCAATGTTAAAACACCGTTAAGGCGGATCAAAAAGTGCCGGTTTGTTGCGTAACATTTGGGCAAACGTGTCAACATTACTTCCCCTGAAAGCGTTTTGTGATTTGTCCTCGAGGGGAAAGTTGGCAGCGGGGCGCAGAAATTACCGAATGTGCTACATCCTGCATCGCGTGAGTTTGAAAATAGATAAAACTAATTACGAACATGGAGGAACAATGAAATCTATCACCGCAAGCCTGGCAGCAACCGCAGCAATCATGGTCTCGGGCAATACGCTCGCAGTGGATATGCCGCCGCTGGCAAAAGAACTCAATTGCGTTGCCTGCCACGCGATCGACCACAAGGTAGTCGGCCCGGCATGGCGCGACGTGGCCAACAGGTACACGGGCAAGGGCGTCACCACCTATACCTACAGGGGCAAAGAGTATCCCCTGATCGAAGGCCTGGTGATGAAAGTATCCAAGGGCGGTTCCGGCAACTGGGGTTCCATGCCCATGCCCGCGAATGACCTGGCCGGCGCCAAGAGAGCCAAGATCGAGGAGCTGGTAAGGTTCGAGCAAAGCCTGGCCACCAAGCCATAAGCTTCGATGCGCGATGCCATGAGGAAAGCCGGCTGATCGCCGGCTTTCCCGTTTCCGGTGCACCATTGCGGTGCCGTACGCAAGCGGGTTTGGCGTGTGCCTGACTCGGCAAATCGAGACTAGGGACATCTCCCTGCCCGCAGTCCGGTAAAATGCGCCCGGCGGCAACCCTACACATGCAATGAACCATCGATCGAACAATGGCTACCTATAACGAAGCAAGTTTCAAAGTCTTACGCGGTCTCGAGCCGGTGCGGCAGCGTCCCGGCATGTACACCAACCTGGAATCCCCCAACCACATCATCGCCGAAGTCGTGGACAACGCCTGCGACGAAGCGCTCGCCGGTTATGCCAGGAACATCTTCGTCACCGCGCACGCCGACGGTTCCGTGTCCGTGCAGGACGACGGCCGCGGCATCCCGGTCGGCATCCACAAGGAAGAAGGCCGGTCGGTCGTCGAGGTCGCCTTCACCGTGCTGCACTCCGGCGGCAAGTTCGACAAGGAAAAGGGCGGCGCCTACCAGTTCGCGGGCGGTCTGCATGGCGTCGGCGTGGCCGTGACCAACGCGTTGTCCAGGAAAGTCGAAGTCACCGTGTACCGCGAAGGCGGCCAGCACGAGCTGCGCTTCGTCGACGGCGTCGCCGAGAAGCCGCTGGCCAAGGCGGCGAGCTGCCCCAAGAACCAGACCGGCACCATGGTGCGCGCCTGGCCCAACCCCAAATATTTCGACAGCCCCAACGTCAACCTCGCGCAGCTCGAACTCTCGCTGCGCTCGAAGGCCGTGCTGCTGCCCGGTGTCACCATCACGCTGAACCTGGAAAAGAGCGGCGAGACCAAGTCGTGGACCTACCCGGACGGCCTGCGCGGCTACCTCGCCGAAGCCTTGTCCGAATTCGAACTCGCCACGCCCATCCTGTTGCAGGAGAAATTCGCGCGCAAGGGCGACACCACCGGCTTTGCCGAAGGCGAAGGCGCGACCTGGGCGCTGACCTGGAGCGCCGAAGGCAACGTGGTGCGCGAGTCCTACGTCAACCTGATCCCCACGCCCTCCGGCGGCACGCATGAAGCCGGCCTGCGCGACGGCGTGTTCAATTCGGTGAAATCGTTCGCCGAGATCCACAGCCTGTTGCCCAAAGGCGTGAAGCTGGTGCCGGAAGACGTGTTCTCGCGCCTCTCCTTCGTGCTCTCGGCCAAGGTGCTCGACCCGCAGTTCCAGGGGCAGACCAAGGAAAAACTCGTGTCGCGCGACGCGCTGCGGCTGGTCTCATCCATGATCAAGGACCCGCTCGACCTGTGGCTGAACGAGCACCTGGAACCGGCGAAAAAGATCGTCGAGCTGGCGATCCAGCAGGCGCAGGCGCGTTTGCGCTCCGCGCAGAAAGTGGAAAAGAAAAAAGGCTCCAGCGTAGCCGTGCTGCCGGGCAAGCTCACCGATTGCAGCTCCAGCGATGCCTCGCGCACCGAACTGTTTCTGGTCGAGGGTGACTCCGCGGGCGGTTCCGCCAAGCAGGGCCGCGACAAGGAATTCCAGGCCGTGCTGCCCTTGCGCGGCAAGGTGCTGAACACTTTTGAAGTCGAGAAGGACCGCCTGTTCGCCAACAACGAGATACACGACATCGCCGTCGCCATCGGCGTCGATCCGCATGCGCCGACCGATACCGTCGACCTTTCCGGCCTGCGCTACAACGCCATCCTGATCATGGCCGATGCCGACGTGGACGGTTCGCACATCTCCACGCTGCTGCTGACTTTGTTCTACCGCCATTTCTACCGCGTGGTGGAAGCAGGCAAGATCTACATCGCGCAACCGCCGCTGTTCCGCATCGACGTGCCCGCGCACGGCAAAAAACAGGCGAGCAAGATCTACGCGCTGAACGAGGCCGAGCTGACCGGCACCCTGGACAAGCTGCGCAAGGAAAAAGTGCGCGAAGGCAGCTGGTCCATCTCGCGCTTCAAAGGCCTGGGCGAGATGAGCCCCGAGCAGTTGTGGGACACCACACTGAATCCGGATACCAGACGGGCGCTGTGCGTGAAGGCGGATGCCGCTTCGTACAAGGCGACGATGGGGATATTCAACATGCTGATGGGCAAGCAGGAAGCGTCGACCCGCAGGGCGTGGCTGGAGTATCACGGGAATGAGGTTGAGGTGGATATTTGATACAAGCCCCTCGCGCTTTGCATCCCTCGCCCGCGCGCGGGAGAGGGACCGAGGGTGAGGGATGGTGATCGAAGAGCTGCTCTTCAAACATAACAATATGTTGAGCACAGACCCTCATCCCCAGCCCTTACACCGGCAGGAGGTACGCCGGTGGGTACCCCGCTGCTATGCAGCGACCCTTCCGCAGTCCCGCCTGCGGGCGAAGGGAGAAAACAGATAAGCGGCACTAACCAATATTTACGGCAAGAACAAAAGAATGACAACGAACGAAAACGAACCACAAGACACACCAGAAATCGAAGCCCCCGCCCCCGCTGAATCCAGCTCAGGTGGCAAGCGCGAATTCGCCCCGCTCGCCAAGCTCCCCGACAGCGACGAAGTGCTCATCGCCGACTACGCCGAGCGCGCCTATCTCGAATACGCCGTCTCCGTGGTCAAAGGCCGCGCCTTGCCCGAAGTCTGCGACGGACAAAAGCCCGTGCAGCGCCGTATCCTCTACTCGATGCGCCAGATGGGACTGACGCATGGCAACAAGCATGTGAAGTCGGCGCGGGTGGTGGGTGATGTGCTGGGTAAGTACCATCCGCATGGCGACTCTTCCGCGTATGAAGCGATGGTGCGGCTGGCGCAGGATTTTGCGATGCGCTATCCGCTGGTGGATGGCCAAGGCAACTTTGGTTCGCGCGACGGCGACAACGCGGCGGCGATGCGTTACACCGAGGCGCGGCTCACGCCGATCGCCGATCTGCTGCTGTCCGAGCTGGACATGGGCACGGTGGATTTCATTCCCAATTATGACGGCGCATTCCAGGAACCGGCGATGCTGCCTGCGCGCCTGCCGATGGTGTTGCTCAACGGCGCATCCGGCATTGCGGTGGGCATGGCGACCGAGATTCCTTCGCATAATCTGAAGGAAGTCGCCAAGGCCGCAGTCATGCTGGCGAAGAACCCAAATATCAAGGACGACAAGCTGCTGTCTTACGTCAGCGGGCCGGACTTCCCCGGCGGGGGACAGATCATTTCTTCCGATGCGGACATCCGCGATGCCTACACCACGGGACGCGGTTCGCTGAAGATGCGCGCACGCTGGACCATAGAACAATTGGCACGCGGCCAGTGGCAGGTGGTGGTGAGCGAATTCCCGCACGGCGTCTCGGCACAGAAGGTGCTGGAGGAGATCGACGAGCTGACCAACCCCAAGGTCAAGGCCAACAAGAAATCACTCACGCCGGAACAGACGCAGAACAAGCAGCTCATCCTCTCGGTGCTGGATGCGGTGGCCGACGAATCGGACAAATCGCAAAAGATCCGTCTGGTATTGCAGCCCAAGTCATCGAAGCAGAGTCCGGACGACATGATGGCGGTGCTGCTCACCCACACCAGCCTGCAGAACTCCGTGTCGGTCAACCTCACCATGATCGGCCTGGACGGACGCCCGCAGCAGAAGTCGCTGGCGCAGGTGTTGCGCGAGTGGGTCGAGTTCCGTTTGCGCACCGTCACGCGGCGTTGCGAGTATCGATTGGGCCAGGTCAACGACCGCCTGCACATCCTCGCCGGGCGCATGATCGTTTACCTGAACATCGACGAAGTGATCGCGCTGATCCGCGGCTCGGATGCGCCCAAGGAAGATCTGATGGCGCGCTTTGAATTGTCCGAGCGGCAGGCCGAAGACATCCTGGAGATCCGCCTGCGCCAATTGGCGCGCCTGGAAGGCATCAAGATCGAGAAAGAGATCAAGGCGCTGGAAACCGAACGCAAAGAACTGAAGAAGATCCTTTCCAGCGAAGATGCGCTGCGCGAACTGGTGGTGAGCGAGATCGAAGCCGATGCCAAGACCTATGGCGACGAGCGCCGCACGCTGATCGAAGAAGCGCAGGTGACCAAGGTGACCGCGCAAGTGAGCGACGAACCCGTGACGGTGTTCATCTCGCAACGCTTCTGGGTGCGCACGCGCCAGGGACACGGCATCGACGCCAGCAGCATCGCCTTCAAGGACGGCGACAGCATCGCCGCCACCTATGAGGTGCGCACCACGGACCACTGCATCGTCATCTGCAGCAACGGCCGCGTGTGCAGCATCCCCGTCTCTGCGCTGCCCTCCGGCCGCGGCGACGGCGCACCGCTGGCCACCTTCATCGAACTTGCCCCCGGCGCGAAGATCGCGCACGCCTTCTGCGGCAAGACCGAAACCCCCGTGCTGATTTCCACCAGCGCCGGTTACGGCTTCCCCTGCTTCATCGGCGACATGGTGGGCCGCAACAAGGCGGGCAAACAGTTCATCAGCGTGAAAGAAGACACTATCTTGCCGCCGGTCATCGTCACACCGACGCAAAACTCACTGGTCGCCGTGGTAAGCAAACAGAACCGGTTGCTGGTGTTCATGCTCTCGGAACTGAAGCTGCTGCAAGGCGGCGGCAAAGGCATGATGCTGATCGACCTGAAAGAAGGCGACGAGTTGACGGCTTGCACGGTTGTGAATCAACCGGCGGTGACGCTGTGCGGCACGGCGGGTAGCAAGGTGCAGCAGTTGAAGATTGGCGGGAAGGAACTGCAGACGTACTTTGGGGCGAGGGCCAGGGCCGGGAAGGTGGTGGAGACTAGGTTGAAGGGGTTGAGGTTTGAGTAATACACGCTTCATGAATCTTCAAGCTACCATTTACAACTTCTGAAAGAAGGTTTACTCGCATCAGTCGGATTGATGTGTAACCGTCCCTATAATAGTTGCTAGGGACGGTTACACGGTTAACTAAATAGCTTTAGTTGAACCGGCCACGACCGAAAATGCTGGCAAACATGTTCCAGACGTCCAAAACGGAAACGCTGGTATGCCCGCACAAATACGGTCTTGGTTTTATAGAATGAATAATTCATTACTATCTCCAAGCCTTGATTGGAGGGCGTTTGGTTTGACTTTGACGTGTTACAAGCGTAGATTTCAGCCTGTCTTTCTAGACAAGTCAAAGGCTGCTAGGGATGCCCTTAGCACCTAGACGGGTTGAAATTCATTGGCCTAATAAGGTCAAATGGGTTTTAGCCATTTTTGAGCCCTCCGTGACCGCGTACCATTGCGGACTATGGTTCCTCTGCAGGAAAGGGTTGATGTACAAGAAACGCCAATTGGGTGCAACCAATTGGCGTTTCGCTTTCTTAGCTATGCTTGCCCTCATCATTTGTCGGGTAAAGAAATTGGATCGTATGCGTAAAGGCGGTTAGGAATCTCGTTTGTTCGGCAACTGTCCATGACGCTCCTTGTGAAGGAAGTTTTCGTAGCAATCCTATAATTGCCGTATCAACGCCACTCGCCCCGCCATCTCCTACCACAACTGGAGATCTATTTTTTTCTTGCGTAACAGTATCAACCTTAGACTGATCATTGTCCTGACTATTGGGCTGTGTAATAGGCCGCGCGTGTATTTGTGTGACGGTAGGCTTAATCAATTTTGATCTATCGCCGGTAGTCGAAAAAAATCCAGCCTGCTCCGCTGAATTCAGAAACACACGAACAGCTTGGGCGCTTCGATCGGGAAGAATTTTGTATTGGTGTAGAAACAAATTCTTAATTCCAACTTCTGCAGGAAGCTGAGAACCTCGAAAATGCTCATAGGCTTTAGCGAACAGCGGGACACCAAGAAAAGCTTCCACCCTAGCGGATACGGCATCCTCTGGCATTACGGGAGAAAGGATCGACTTGGCACGTTCAGTGACTGAGAAAGTGCTATCAGTGCTTTCTACAAACCCAAAATGCTTTGAGGCTGCTGATATGCGGGTCATGTATGTTCCGCTATTTGTAGACTTATACCCCAGCCAATGTGCAAGCTGCTCAGGACTCGAAGTCCCCCCACCTTGAGTCATAATAACTTGGGCGACTGCCAATGAAGCTGCGAGATCAAAATAAGGCGAAGTAATCCCTGAGCGCCTGATGTCGCCATCCTTTGTTTCTTTTACTGTCTTTATCTCTGCCATTTTTCACCTCTGCGCGGTCGCATTACCATTCACAATTTCGAGCATGGTAATGCGTACTTCTATATATTTCAAGAGAAATATACCGCCAGTTACTATTCGCAGTTATAATAATATTTATATTGATATAATTCAACACGATAGAGTATATAAACAATTACCAGTTCCAGTTAATCTCTAAATTTTACCGGTACCAGAATCGATTGGGTCACAGAATCGATGCAATTAAAAAAACAATCGAAAACAATCGGGGACAGACTGAGCTAGCCCGCCTTTCCCAGACAGTTCAATTCAGCACCACACAGTTGGCCTCTTCAAGCTAAAGCTAAAGGGGCCAGGCTCGGAATATTCTTAGCAACTAAATCCGTCAGCTTCTTTTAAAGTCCCGCATAGCCTGCCTCTTGCTGGCTGCGCAGGGCAAGGATGAAGACGGTGTCGACTTCGATGACGTAACGGTATAGAGCCACATAGCCGTGCGAGTGATGCCCGATCACCAGTTCTCGCTTGTCGTTATTTGCGGGGCGACCAATCATGGGGTTGTACTCAAGCACGTTGAACGCCTCGATGATCTCCCGAATGCGCAAAGCCGGATTCTCGACCTGATATTGGGCAAGGTGATCGAGGATGCGATCAAAATCATCCCCTACTTCCGGCGCCAGTTCGATGCGCGACATTTTAAGGGAGCCTCTTAAAATTCAAAGTTCTAAGCAAGACAAGGCGCGAGCAAAAAATTGCGACGCGGCATATGTGTGATATGTAAGGAGTAATTTTTTGTGAGCAACGCAGTATTGCGACGAAATTTGGATTTTTAGAGGTTCCCTTCAGCGTGCCAGTTTGCGAGCAACCGGGCGTTTTACTTCTTTACCGGCAAGACGCTCTTCCAGATAGCCGCGCATTTCTTGCCAGGGAATCGTCTTTCCGGTGGCAACTATATGTGCATAACGATCTTCAGCTTCTGCATCGAAAGCGGCACGTTTATCTTCCTGCTCGGCCTTTTCCGCAATGGCATCAAGAATGAATCCGTGAGTTGTTGTGCCGGCGCGTTTCGCAGCCGCTGCAACACGAGCTTTCAGTTTTTCCGGCATGCGTATGGTGGTTGTGCTCATGGCAGTCTCCAAGGATTGATGGAACGCGCTCACTGTAGCACAATGGTGCTACATCCAACAAATAGCGAATCGCGCCACTACAGCGCAAATCGATGGGGTCAGACTCCATTGATACGCATTGATACGGAATCTGAATGTGCAAAACAAGAAGCCCGGCATCGCCGGGCTTCTTGTTTGCTGCACACTACGCTGGCAGTCCAACCTTCCCTTCAAAGCATCATGCCGGCGGATACCTCGATGCGCTGGCCGTTTATCCAGTGTGTGCCATCCGACAACAGCGCTGCGACCACACCGCCCACGTCATCAGGCAGGCCGACCCGGCCTAGTGCAGTGGCGCCTGCGATATGCGCGTTTGTCTTTGAGTCGTCGCGCACGACACCGTCACCGAAGTCTGTTTCGATGGCGCAAGGTGCGATGGTGTTGACGACGATACCGCGTGCACCCAGTTCTTTGGCCATGTAGCGGGTGAGCACTTCGATGCCTGCCTTCATCGCGGCATAGGCGGCATAGCCCGGGAAGGTAAAACGGGTGAGGCCGGAGGAGGTGTTAACGATGCGCCCGCCATCCCGGATCAAGGGCAGCAGCTTCTGCGTCAGAAGGGAATCAAACGGGTCAGCATCGGAATATGTGCAGATACCAACTTCGTCAGCTTTCTTTCATGCCCCCGCCCCACATTTGCTAGAATCCCAGCAACAATTCCGTAAGGAGCAACATGATGAACATCGCAAATATGACTCGCACTGAGAAGCTCAGCATGATGGAAGCTTTGTGGGACGACCTGTCGCGCGACCCAGCAGGAATTGCATCACCGGAATGGCACGAACAGGCACTTAATGAAGCCGAACGCGCGGTCGCCGATAACCAGGCTGGCTTTGTTTCCTGGGACGCCGCCAAGAAGACCCTGCGCAACAATAACTCATGAAGATCGAGATTCTGAGTATCGCGATGAGCGATATTCAGTTTGGTCAGCAGTTTTATGAACAGCAGCAGGAAGGGCTGGGCGCTTACTTTCTGGATTCACTGTTTTCTGACATCGAAGCTCTGTTGCTTTATGCAGGTATTCACCAACAGTTTTTCGGTTACTACCGCGCGCTTTCGAAACGATTTCCCTACGCAATTTACTACCGGGTGAATGGGCAAACCATTCAAGTGTGGCGCATACTGGATTGCCGTCAAAGGCCCTCACGCATTGTGAGCGCATTGAAAGCAAACTAAACGTTTTTCGCGTCACGCTACGCCATCAATCCCATCTTCACTCACAGCATCATGCCACCGGATACCTCGATGCGCTGGCCGTTTATCCAGTGTGTGCCTTCCAACAACAGCGCAGCGACCGCACCGCCCACGTCATCAGGCAGGCCGACCCGGCCTAGTGCAGTGGCGCCTGCGATATGCGCGTTTGTCTTTGAGTCGTCGCGCACGACACCGCCACCGAAGTCTGTTTCGATGGCGCAAGGTGCGATGGTGTTGACGACGATGCCGCGTGCACCCAGTTCTTTAACTAAAGGGGCCAGGCTCGAAATACTCTCAGCAAGCAACTAACTTTGCGGTTCGTTTTTCCGCCACCCCCTGCACCACAATGATTGTGGCAAGCATATCCGCAAATCGCGTGCGATTATTCATTTAATTCGTTTATTTCGTTTATTGCGTTTACGACAACCCTGCGTTACCATGCGCATGTGCATATAGCTATGCATGGTCGTTGAGGAGCGGCCTCACTCATATATAAAACTCGGGAGAAGGATGATGAGCAACAAGGCGCAAGGAAGTTTGCCTTTATTGCCAAGCGCAGTGGACATTGAATTAGCCAAAGAAAGTAGCCGTGCACTTTCTATGATCTTGGCAACCAAGGAAGAGGTTCAAAAAGTAACGATTCAAAGTGATGGAGAAAAGACGAAGGTTGAATTGCCGATGTCTGCATTTCGATTGTTCATTGATATTCTGGCTAATCTGTCACAAGGAAATGCAGTGCAGGTGGTTCCGGTGCATGCTGAAATCACTACACAGGAAGCAGCTGACCTGCTAATGGTTTCGCGGCCGTATTTCATCAAGCTGCTTGATGAAAACAAGATTCCATATCGAAAGGTTGGAACGCATCGGAGAATCCGATATAGCGATTTGTTGGACTTTAAAAACAATGAAGAGCAATTAAGAGAAGCCGCACTTGATGAACTTGCCGCACAAGCACAGAAACTAGGAATGGGTTATTAATGAGCAGTTTCACAGTCGTGTATGACGCAAACGTTTTATATCCGGCACCCTTGCGGGATTTGCTGGTGCGTCTTGCAATGACTGGGTTATTCCGTGCTCGCTGGTCTGATCACATCCATGAAGAGTGGATGCGAAATGTACTAAAGAACCGGCCAGACCTTACTCATGCTCAACTTGAGAGAACCAGGCAACTCATGGACAGTAACTGCCATGACTGTCTTGTTACCGGTTACGAGGCGCTTATTGAACATCTCAGGTTACCAGATGAGGGTGATCGCCATGTATTGGCCGCAGCCATTCGATGTGGAGCTGACGCAATCATTACTTGCAATCTTAAAGACTTCCCCAATGAGGTACTGTCGCAGCATGGGATAGAAGCAATTCACCCGGATGACTTTGTAGTAAATAACTTCGATCTCAATGGGGCAAGGGTGTTAGAGGCTGTTCGCAAGCATCGTGCTTCCTTGAAAAATCCCGCAATGGATGTTGATACATTTCTTGATACCCTGTTAAAGCAGGGCTTGCCGCAGTCTGTAGAAATATTGAAAAACTATAAGGTGGCAATTTAGCGGTTAGCTCCGAGCCAGAGAAACGATTGGAGTCAGCCACGTTTTCCTATTGCGCAGGCAACTATTCAAATTTGAGGAGAATTCTTGATGAGCATTGCAATTGAGAATCTTGAATCAGCCCAACAGCGGGCGATGGCCGGCAGGCCTAAGGTCAGCGGTTTTCCTTACTTGGCCGAAACGCTTCGGCGTGCGGGCGTAACACGAAACATCTGGTCATTGCCTTCGTGCCAAAGCCTGTATCTGACCGAGAAAGGCCCTGTCGTTGTTCAAGGATCACCTCTGGTTACCGGCATGGCCGACGTGCCTCCATTCAGCCGCGAAGCTCTCATCACTGCTTTGCGTACCGATCAGGCTGGGAACAGCACGTTTCCCGAGTTCCTGATGGCGACATGGAGAGCCGGTGTCGTTAAATACGATGTGGACTTCGCAGCGCGAACCTGCACTTATTATGGCGTTGGCGAAGAAAAATACCTTGAATCGTATCCTGCGGTTGAGGTATGAACTGAGAAAAAGCCCGGCGATGCCGGGCTTTTTGTTTTACGCTACGCTGGCAATCCAACCTTCCCTTCAAAGCGTCATGCCACCGGATACCTCGATGCCCGTCTTCATCGCGGCATAGGCGGCAGAGCGAAACGAGTGATGCAGGTGAAAATTCTCCCTGCGCCGCGCCAATCAGTGCAGGTGTGGTTTTTCGCCGCAGATGACCAGCGCCGACCAGTGGAGCCTTGCCTGTCCGTCGTTTGAGGTTTGCTGCACAAGTTCGTGCACCGTGCGCCGGATCTTCTCGCGCGTTGCTTCGTCTGCCTTGGCCAACCCGGCGACGACCGGGGCAGCGACCGAGGTCATGAAGTTCCAGTACTGATCCGGAGACTCGAACAGCAGATCCCCCGCGACTTCTGTTTCGGCGACGTTTTCGAGACCCACTTCGCGGTATGCGTCGGTCATGAGGCCCGGTGTCGCGCACCTGAACAGTCCCGGTGCGTCGCGCAGTGTGGGCGGCATCTCCACATTGGCGGCGATGGCGCCCATGATGGTGGTAGCCCATGAATTCTTCTCGGGGGCGCCCCAAACTGCCGTGCAAATATGTGCTCCCGTGCGGGACACGCGCACCATTTCTCTGAGTCCGAGGTTTATGTCGGGAAAGAACATGAACCCGAAGCGGCACATGACGGCGTCAAAACTTTGATCCGCGAAAGGCAATTCACAGGCATCGCATTGCCTGGTAGCAACGTTGGCAAGCCCGCGATGCGCGGCATTTTCGTTGGCGACTTCGAGCATGCGTTCGGAGAGGTCTGTGAGGGTCACCTTTCCCCTGGGTGTGAGCTTTGCGGCAGACAATCCCGGTTCACCTGTGCCCGCAGCTATGTCGAGCACCTGGGACGTGTCCCGTAGTTTGGCGCTGCGAATGAGTTGCTCCCCGATCGGGGCCATCCAGTCCACCACGAACTTGTCCCACTGTTTCCAACCGGCGGAAAATCGGTCCCAGGTCTGGCGTTGCTGATCCCTGATTTGAATTAATTGTTGATTCATGATCATCTCCTTCACTAAAGGGGTCTGAATCGCACTGCTATCCCGCATTCAAATCCCAACACGATTTAAGTTCGTCGACTCACATCAGAATGCGCAAGTAAGCATGGCACCTCTCCCCCATTTTGAAAAGACGGACCGTTGCCAACTACTGTCGTTTTTGCTCGGACCGAGCCGATGCGCGGTAGTTCACGTTATTGCGCTACTGAGAATAGGGGGATTTAGGAATCAAAGGGGTCGGAACCGTTATTCCGGCGAAGGCCGGAATCCAGTTGATTATCAAAACCCCACGCAGTGGGACAGCGCACCAGCTATGACTCTGTCCGCTGCGCGGAAATTTAGATCAAGCTGGATTCCGGCCTGATCGAAGGTCAGCCTGTCCTGAGTTTATCGAAGGGCCGGAATGACGAGGGAACACGTTTCGTGTGTTGTCGCCAACTATGGAAACCTCAATTAAGACAGGGTGTATCTGGCGGGTCAGCGTAGTGATATTCCCGGTACGGCCTGCTGCCAAAGCTGACGTTTGCGAGAGTGGTATTGTTGACAGTGACGGTCGGCCATATAACAATCATTTCCCGATTCGGCTCCCGCCGTCCCGTCCGACGACGGGATGCCCCTCGAGATTTGACGAGGAGGTCATCATGCTTGATATCAACCACATTCTTAATGAACAGGCGAACGGCCGCTTTGACCCTGAAGGCCATATGTACGACCTTGAACATTGGTCTCCGCTCATCGCCAAGCAACTGGCGATTGACGAGGGGATCGGGGAGCTCACCGAGGCGCATTGGCACGTGATCCATGCGCTGCGCAACTTGTATCTGGAGCAGGGACGTTCGGAAAATACGCGCATCGTCATGCAAATGCTGGCGCAGGATTTTGTGGACGAAGGCGGGCGTCGCTACCTTTACGAGCTGTTCCCGAAAGGCCCTGTCAGCCAAGGGTCGCGTCTGGCGGGCGTGCCCGCCCCTCCCTATGCGAGCGATCCCTCGTTCGGCTGGGCCGGCTGAGGATGCCACGCAGTTTTGTTGTGCTGTCGCAGTTTCTCATCAACGCAAGGAGAAGATCATGAACACTGCAGATATGTTGATCTATGTGCATCCCACGCTGGATGCGCAAAGCAGGAGCGCTCTGGAAAGAACTGTGGAGGGGCGTCTCGGGGTCGATTGCGCGCAATTCGACGCTCATACGCATCACCATGCGATGATGGTCAAGTATGATCCCGATGCAATTCAAGGCATGCAGATATTGAACATGGTACGCAATACCGATCCTGCGGCGACGATGGTGGGGCTTTAGTTTCGGAAAAGAATACGGTTGCCGATTGGATGGTCGAACAAGCGGTCAAACGCCAGTCAATCTTCAACCCGGGTTGCCCCGCAGCACTTCTTGTATTTTCTTCCACTGCCGCAAGGACAAGGTGCATTGCGGCTTATTTTTGGAGCTTCGGTTGCCGAGGGTTTGCCGCTGGCGCCGTCTGCTGCACGGCGTTGCGGCGCCCAGAATTTGTATATCCAGCCGACGCTTGCCGGGATCTGTTTTGAAAGCTCTTCGCGCTGGGCCGGTGTCTTCACCAGTTCTTCTTCTGCCTCGGTGATCTCCGGCGCACCCAGCAGGTAGATCGGTCGCAATGCCACCGGGCCGTGCTTCGATTCAAACATGGCCTGCCAGCTGTTGCGCTGCATGTCGATGCCGGTCATGAATCCGTGCGCCCACATCTCCCCGTCCATGTATTCATGCTCGTCGCCTTCGAAGACCTGCAGATCGAACACGGGTTCGAAATGCTCCGCGTCCTGATGCAGGCTCCAGATGATCGCGTTCATGTGGCGCGTGAGCAGGTCGGTGATCCTTGCTGCCTGGGCAGCGGATTCGAATCTCGGTGCGTCTGCCGCGGTCGGGCCCCACACGCGCGGGAGCCATTCTTCCGGCTTGGGCATGGCCGGACCGCAAGCGAGGGCAGTGAGGAAGCCATCCAGGCAATCCAGCAGCATGACTTCATTGGTCGTGGCGTCGGACATGAGGAAGCTGTCGAGCTCGTCCATTTCTTTTTCGGAGAGCGCGGGGGTGACTTCTTCTTCCTCGAAGGATTCTTGTTTTGGCATGATGCGGTTACTTCCCTTCCTGAACGATCAGGTACCTTGCCTTGAGCGAACGGTAAAGTTCATCGCGGACATTGACGGAATCCAGATCGGCCACTTCCAGCACTTCTACCAGGTGTTCGTTGTCCTCCCGGCCATCCCATATCTTGATGTACGTTCCGGCCTTGTAGCCGTGGTCCTGGCGGAACACGTTCAGCACGTTCTTGCCGACGTATTGCTTGAACAGGTCGTTCCATTCCATATCGCAGTCGTGCAGCAGCGACTCGAACAGCGCCAGGCTGGTGCGCTTGGCCGCGGCCAGGCCCACGAGCAGGTCGAGCTTATCCAGCAAGTTCAATTGCGCGAGCACGTAGGTTTGGTTATCGAACTGAACCGACTTCTGGTGAAGGCTGAGTTCACTCTGCATTTCCATCTTCGCCTGCGCGATATTGCCGAGTTTGCTCTGTATGGATGCAGACAGGATGAAGTGCCAGATATCGACCAGTTCCATGCGCAGTTGCGCCCAGTCGCATTCCTGCTTCTTCCACCATTTCCAGCCGTGGTGCTCGATGGCCTCGACGCCTTCGACCTGGATGGCGCGGTGCCAATTGTTGTTGGCCGCAATCCAGGCGGGGTTCACTTTGCTGTTCATGCCATCCTGCAGTTCGAGCATGGTAATGAGCTGGATTTCTGAAATCGTCATTGTTCTGGCCTTGGGTAAAACAATCATTTTACAGCATGGCACCCCCTTCGATTTCTGCTGAATTCGGCGGCCTGCAGGGTTTTGCATTGACCGGCGTGCCATGGCTGTGGATACTTCAATTCACGCGACCACATTTTCTAAACTTATGACAAGCTTCTGGACGTGGCTCTCCATCATCGGTCTGTCGATGACGCCCAACCTGATACTGGGGCCATCGGCGGCGGTCGGCGTGGGCATCGCGGCACACTACGACCCGTCGGTCCTCCTGCCGGTGGTCGCGGTGGCGGGCTACATCGAGGGGCTCGTCGTCGCCTGGCTCGCCGGCGAGAGCACGCAGATCGGCTTCATCGGCCGGTGGGTTGCGCGGATGCGCACGCCGAGGAGCACGGCGCTGGCCGACAAGTGGGGAGTCTGGGGTGGCCTCACCATAGGCTGCGCCGTGGTCGGCCAGGAGCCTATCCTGGTGGCGCTGCGCTGGCTGGGCGTCGACATGCGCCGGATCTGGTTGCCGCTGGCATTCAGCAACGCGGTCTTCGCCGTCATCTACTACTGGGTCGTATTGTTCGGCTTCGACCAGGTCGCACACTTCTGAGCTCACCCGGCGTTATCGATAAAGCAGATCGGCATCAACTTGCTCGCAGTAAATTTCTCGCCAATTTTTGCGTCCCGTTTCCGGATGTCCGTCTTGCTCGCAAGCCAATAAGCAAGGCCATCTGCACGGCTTTTTCCTGCCGCGCCAATCCGGCGCAAGGAATGTGAGCCAGCCTCGATTTCAACTGAAAATACATGGAAGGGAACCTTGTGGACGTTCCAACATCAGAGTTTCGGCAAATAGCGCCCTTATGCAAATCAACCAGATCAAATCGCAGGAACTAATGTGGATATAACATTCGCCGGTCTCGGACTTCACGTAATCATTGCCGCATTCTTCGCCATACACGCCGTTCGCAACGGGCAACCGATCTATTGGCTGCTCATATTGTTCCTGTTTCCGCTGATGGGCAGCGTGGTTTATTTCTTCGCGATCTTCCTGCCGGGCTTTCGTCTTGATCACCGTGCCATGCGCGCCGTGACCGCAGCAGCCAAAGTACTCAACCCCCAGGGCGAGATGCGTGAAGCACAGGCCGCCTTTGAAGAATTGCCGACGGCACAGAACCAGATACGTCTGGCGGAAGCCCAGTTCGAACTGGGCCTGTATGAAGAGGCAGCAAAGAACTATGAAGCCTGCCTTACAGGGCCATTCTCGACTTCACTGGAGATCAGGTTCGGCGCCGCCCGCGCCTTTGTGGAGTGCCGGCGCTTTGCAGAGGCGATCGTGCATCTTGAGGCGATTCAGGATATCGACCAGGCATTCCGCCGCGAGGCCGTTTCACTGCTGCTCGCCCGTTCATATGCCGGCGTGGGCAGGACTGCCGAGGCGCGTTCCAATTTCGAGTCGGCAGTGGATCGCTATGGAAGCTTTGAGGCCCGCGCGCAGTATGCCATTTGGGCGCTATCCGCAGGGGACACGGCTACCGCTGCAGAGCTTCAGGCCGAGATCGATCAAATGACAAAACGATGGAGTCCGCAAGCACGCGAGTTCAATGCGGCCACCATGCGGCGATTGAGTGTGGCGCTTGGATCGTCGGGGAAGCGTTCGTAAATGAATCAAGGAAATGCAGACAAAGTCCGTTCGCCCTGAGCCTGATGATACTACTAGCCATTTGAACATTCCCATCATCCAGCCCGCCGTTTTTCACCGCCTCTTCACGATCACCAGCGCAATCCCTCCAAGTATCGCCACGGACGCCAGCACCAGACGCAGCGTCACCGCCTCGCCCAGGAACAGCACACCGCCGAGCGCGGCGATGACGGGCACGCTGAGTTGCACGGTGGAGGCGCTGGTGGCCTTGAGTGCAGGCAGCACCGAGTACCAGATGGAGTAGCCGATGCCGGAGGCCAGCGCGCCGGAGGCGACCGCGTAACCGATGCCGGCAGTGTCCAGCGAGACATTATTGATCGTGGCCAGGCTCACCGCCGCAGCCATGGGCACGGCGCGCAGGAAGTTGCCCGCCGTGATGCGCGTGGCATCGCCAGCTCCCTTGCCGCGCAACGAGTAGACGCCCCACGCGACGCCGGACGCCAGCATGAGTACGGAGCCAACGAGTGGCGGCGCGGTGAGGCCCGGCAGCAGCAGGCCGACCAGCCCGACGAACGCGAGCGTCAGTCCGACGATCTGGCGGCCGTGCAGGCGTTCGCCCTTGCTGATGCCGTAGCCGATCATGGTCGCCTGCACTGCGCCGAACAGCAGCAATGCGCCCATCGCCGCAGGCAGGGTGACATAGGCGTTGGAATACAGGATGGCGTAGACGAAGAGCGCCGCCGCGGAACGCCAGCTGCCCTTGCCGGTCTTGTGGCCTCGAAACAGCGTGACGAGCAGCCACATCGTTGCCGCGCCGGAGACAAGGCGGATGGTGGTGAAGCTGGCGGCATCGATGGCGGTGAGCTTGAGCGCCATGCGGCAGAACAGGGAGTTGCCGGCGAAGGCGATCATGGTGATCACGGTGAGGAGGATTATCCTGGTGCGCGACATCGTGTTTATCCTTGGGTTTATCGAGTAGCCGGATTCTATCCGACTCTACTCCGCAGGCGGTTCCGGCATTCACACCAGGAACCAAAGGAGCCCAATTCTGCAGCCGGCTTTATGGGTAACCGAATGGCCCAAAGGATCGGCTTCGCTACTCATTGCAGCATGTAATCCAAGCCGTCGACCTTTACTTGCCCCGCCGCCAGAAAAGTCCCATGAGCGGTTTGACGCTGGTGCCGTGCAGAAGGATGGAGAGCGTGACGACGATCAGTGTCATTTGTATCAGTTGCAGCGACAGCGCTTCCGGCAAGCCGTTTTCAATCGCGTACATCAGGTAATAGAGCGGGCCGATCCCGCGCACGCCGAACCAGCCTGTCATGCCGCGTAGGCGCCACGTGGTGTTCGTGCCTAGCAGGCCGACGACGACGCTGACCGGGCGTGCGATCACGAACAGGAACAGCGCCAACCACACCGCTTCCCAGGTCCAGGAGTTCAGATAAAGCGATCCGCCGATCAATAGCACCAGCATCACTTCCGAGAGTCTCTCCAGGTGTTCCTTGAATACCAGGGACCCTTCGCTGACGGTTTCAGGCGGTTCCAATTCGGCTTGCGCCTTTCCGGCTGCGCGTGCGGACTGCTGGGTTCTGCTTCCGTCGAAGGCGACCTGCGCTGCTTTGGCGAGTTTCGATTCGGTCTGGCGCAGTGCGACGGCGGCAAAGAACACCGCCAGAAATCCCCAGCCGTTGACCAGCGTCGTCAGCCCGTATACGACGCCGATCAGACCCAGGCCGAGGAAATCGTCCATCAGTTCGTGTTTGTGCGGCTTGCTGCGCAGCTTCCAGCCCAGACGCGCGAGCGCCACACCCGCGACAATACCGATGGCGATGCCCGACAGGGTAGCCCATAACACATCCAGCAATAACCAGTTGATACCGTGATCGCCGATGTCATGCAGGCCCAGCATCCCCATCCCCAGCATCACGAACGGGAACGCGCTGCCGTCGTTCATGCCGGCCTCGCAGGTGATGGTGAAGCGCAATTGGTCGTGGTCTCCGGGATGACGGATCTGCACATCGGTTGCCAGCACCGGATCGGTCGGCGCAACGATCGCTCCCAGCAGCACGCCTGCGCCCAATGGCAGATCCAGCACATACCAGGCAAAAGCGGCAACCGCCGCGACGGTGACGGTCATGGATATCGTCGCCAGCAGGATAGGCGCTCGCCAGCGGGCAAAAGTGAACGGCACGGGCATTTTGACGCCGGCAGAGAACAGGGAGATCAATACCGCGACTTCCGTCAACACTTCCAGCAGCGCGGATTCCTTGAGCGGGTTGAAATGAAACAGATTCAGCGCGGTCGGCCCGACCAGCACGCCCACCGCCAGGTAGATGATGGCGGAGGTGACCGCCGAACGTTTCAGGATGGAAGCGGTAAGGCCCATGAACAGCAATAGTCCGCCGACGAGCATGAACCATTGTGAGTCAGTCATCGGTTCGTTCCGGATACATGAGTTGCAGCATTGATTAAATCCAAATAGTTCATTAGACCGTCATTCCGGCGAAGGCCGGAATCCAGTCACAAAGACATGCCGCGAGTGAGTGTGTTGTTGGGGCTTCAGCCCCTTACAACCACGGCCTACCTCTTGCGGGTGCGCGGACAAAACCATGATGTTGTCCCACTTTCGTGGGGATATTTTAATCATCTGGATTCCGGCCTTCGCCGGAATGACGCAGTTTTTGCTAATGGACTATTTGGGTTAAACGTACATCGGCCAGACCGAGGGTCGGCCTGTCCCGAGCCTGATTAAACTACCGACTCCCTTCAGTGATCGCGGCCGCGGCCTTCGTCATTGCCTCTTCCTCTGCCGTGCCGGTCGTTCCCCTGGTTGCCACGGTCATCATCACGACGCTCGTTACGACCTCCATCATGGCGATCGCCATGCCGTTCCTGGTAACGCGGAACGTATTCGCGCTTGTACCAGTTGTCCTTTACAAAAAAGACGCGTTCACCGCAGGCGTTGTATTCACCGCAGTGTCTGCTCCAATGTCTGACGTGGTTCGGAGGTACGCGCAGATAGATCGGCGGGCGCATCGGTCCCCGCTCGATGATCACCGGCTGGGCAAATATCAGTTGTGGCTGCGGGAAGTCGCCGATGTCGATCCGGCCATAGAAGTCCGGCTGTCCAACGCTGACGGAGACGCCAACGTCGGCTGCGACGGCCGGAGTGGTCATGGTAAAAGCGGCGACCGCCGCGGCGATCAGAATACGTTTCATGTTGAATCTCCTTAATGCGAGTTCAGGAAAGTTGAACAGTGCGCCCCGGAATGGCTACCCTGCGATTATGTACCTGCAGCCGAAAGCTTCCGTGCTGCAGCGCACATTCAAGGTTAAACGAGACCGCATTTACCGCGACCACAGGCAATGCCGGCGTGTCAGAATAGCGTGGCCCATCCAGTTTCCGCTTGCAGAGGAAAGATCGCCATGACGCCAGCCACCTCCGAAACCGCAGTGCCCCAATCCCTCACCCTCAATCGGATGGAAGCCATCTTCGCCCAACAACGGGAAGCCTATGCCAGATCCCCGATGCCGACCCTGGACGAGCGCAGGCGGCATCTCTCGACGCTCAAAAGCCTGTTGCTGGAACACCGGTACTCCATTGCCGAAGCGATCAGCGCCGATTTCACGTCGCACTCGGTCGATGAGTCGCTCATGGCCGAGATCATGCCTGCACTGCATCACATCGACTATTCGCTGAAGCGCCTGCACCGCTGGATGAAGCCGGACAGCCGCAGCGTGGGCCTGCATTTCCTGCCCGCCAAAGCCCGCGTGATTTACCAGCCGCTGGGCGTGGTCGGCATCATCGTGCCGTTCAACTATCCCGTGAACCTTTCCATGGTGCCGCTGGTGACTGCGCTTGCGGCAGGCAACCGGGTGATACTCAAGATGTCGGAGCTGACGCCGAAGACTGCGGCACTGGTCGGGGAGATGCTGCGCAAGGGTTTTGCTGAAGACCACGTTGCCGTGGTGACCGGCGAAGCCGATGTTGGCGCCGCGTTCGCGAGGCTTCCGTTCGACCATCTGCTGTTCACCGGCTCCACGCATATCGGCAAACTGGTGATGCGCGCGGCGGCAGAGAACCTGACTCCGGTCACGCTGGAACTGGGCGGCAAATCGCCGGCCGTCATCGCCGACGACATTCCGCTGGAAGATGTCGTCGACCGCCTGTGTTTCGCCAAGTCGCTGAATGGCGGGCAGACCTGCGTGGCGCCCGATTACGTGCTGGTCCCGCGCGGCAAGCTCGACGCTTTCATCCGGCTTTACAAGGCCACGTTCAACAGGATGTATCCCACGATCAACGGCAATGCGGATTACACCAGCGTGGTGAACGGGCGTGCCCATGAGTTGCTGCAGCATTGGCTGAAGGATGCAGCGGCGAAGGGCGCGCGGATAGAAAAGGTAAGCGATGAGGCCATCACCGACGGTACCTTCCGCATGCCCCTGCATCTGGTGACGCAGGTGACGGACGAGATGACGATCATGCAGAAGGAATTGTTCGGGCCGATACTGCCGGTCATTCCCTACGACGGCATGGACGAAGCGCTGGATTATGTGAACCGGCATCCGCGTCCGCTGGCACTGTACCTGTTCACGCATGACCGGGCATTGCAGGACCACGTAGCGACCCAAACTCATTCCGGCTCGATGTGCATCAACGAAGCACTCATCCAGGTAGGCATCGACGACCTGCCTTTCGGCGGCATCGGCCATTCCGGCATCGGCCAGTACCACGGCCACGAGGGCTTCCTGACCATGTCCAAGGCGAAGGCCATCCTGAGCAAGGGCAGATTGAATTCGATGAAGTTCATGTACCCGCCCTATGGCGGGCCCATCCAGAAATTGCTGCTGAAGTGGCTGGTGCGCTGAGCGGCAATAATTCAGGTATTCCGGTTTACGGCTTCCTCGCCGCGCATCGGCGTCAACGCTGCCGCTGGTAGAGGCCGACCAGTTCGGTGTGGCTGATGATGTGGCCCTGCATCGCGGCTTCCAGTGCGGCCTTGGTGGGTGACTTCAGGTCCGGCAGCACGGTATCGAGCGCAAACAGTTTGTGGAAGTAGCGGTGATTCCCTATCGGCGGGCACGGGCCGCCGTAGCCGGTCTGCTGCCAGTCGTTTTTTCCCTGCAGCGTACCCGACGGGAGCACGGCGGCCACGATGCCTTCAGCGACACCATGTGTGTGAGAGGGAATGTTGTACAACACCCAGTGCACCCAGGTCCTTTTTGGCGCTTTGGGATCGGGCGCATCCGGGTCGTCGACGATCAGGACCAGGCTCTTTGCGCTGGCGGGTACGCCGCTCCAGTTCAGCGGCGGCGAAACGTTCTGCCCGTCGCAGGTATGGCGTGCAGCGATCGCGCCGTTGTGCTGGAAGGATGTGGATGTGATGGTGAATGGCATCGTGGTCTCCTTGTCTGTGGTCAAGCCGGTCTCGCCGATATTGCCAGCGCTCTTATTTGACCAGTTTCGAGAGCTTCCTGAACGAGTCGGTACCGGCGATCTTCAATAGCTGGAACACGACTGCCTCGGTACAGGTGGGCACGGCGCCGGCCAGCACCATGGCTTCCATCGCGGTCTGCTTGTTGTCGCTGCTGCGGCTCATCACGGCATCCTTGACGAGGTGAACATCGAACTCTTCGTCCAGCAGATCGATGACGGTCTGCAGTACGCAGACATGGGTCTCCATGCCGGTGACGATGACCTGCGTCCTGCCGCTGCCTTTCAGTTGATTGATGAACGCATCGTTGCCGCAGCAGCTGAACGTCATTTTTTCGAAGCCGGGGGCGGCGGGGGCTCTTTGCCTGAGCTCGCTTAATGTCGGCCCCAGCCCTTTGACATACTGCTCGGTGAAGATCACCGGAACCGCCAGCTCGTTCGCGCTTTCCAGCAGGATGCCGGTGTTCCTGGTCAGTTGCTGCAATGCACCCTGATCCATGGCGGCGCAGAGCTTTTCCTGCACATCGATGACGACCAGTGCGGCTTTTGCCGGGTCCAACAGGAATGTGTTCCGGATAGTCATGATCTCTCCTTTATCCAACGGGTTCCGAGCCGAAATTATGACTGATGGTGCGCGTCGTGATTTACGGAAACATCAACAGTCGCTCGGCGCGAACTGCAGCGAACAGGACAGCACGCCTGCGACGAACAGGTTTTCGCTTTGCCCCAAATATGCACCGGGCATCAGTTTGAAACACACCAGGGTCGCGATCACCTTGCGGACTTTTTCTTGTGTCATCAGCTCCCAGGCAGCATCAAACTCATCCGGCTTGAATACCAGCTCAAGATCCAGTCTGCTCTGGCTTGGCAACTCGGTGACGGATATCCGGCCGATCTCTCCGCTGCCGGTTCCTTTTTGTGCCGCGATATAGCCTGAAGAACCGGAGGAAATATTGACTCTGGAAGTATCGACCGCCATGTGCGTCGTCAGGTAAGCAAAGAGCCGGTCTTCGAACTCCTTGTCGGAGACAACCTGGGTATCGTGCTTGCTCGAAGTGGCCAGGAACTCGAAATCGGCGCTCGGTTTGTTCTCGGTCAGCGATCGTACGGAAGCGATCTTTTCGCACGAAAGTCTCAGCGCCCTGGCTGACATCTGACTCGAAATATCCTCGGATTTCCCCATGCTGTTGACGAGGAAGGAATCGAGTTCGAGTTCAAGTGCGACTTCAATCATTTGGGCAGCAGTCGATTTTGATCGACCTTCTCGGTAGGGATGACGGTTGGGCAGTGGAACTTCCATACTCCGAAGCTGCCCACTTGCAGTCGATTATTGCACACAGCGGGTATGCGGGGACCGGCTTTGTACTGTTCGTTGTGCTCTATCCCAGTCCCGCGCAATCGATAGCGCGATGGCAACAGGCCACGTTGTTCGCATGCGCGACAAACGTGGCCTGTCTTTATTGCCGAACACCTGGTCAAAAGAAGCCGGGTTCCCGGAATCACTTGAACATCGCGGCACCGACCTTGCAGACGACTTCGTCCTGGGAACCGGCTCCGCCCGAACAACCGATCGCGCCGATCAGCTTGCCGTCTTCAACGAGAGGAATGCCCCCGCGCGAACCGATGGCGCCATCCAGCGTCGCCACATAGGGCATGTTGTTCACCTGGATCGCGTTCTCGAATATCTTCGTTTCGCGGCGGAAGCTGGCAGCGGCGCGCGCCTTGTGCTCGGAGATCTGGATCGATGCCAGCTGGGCCCCGTCCATGCGCTGGAAAGCCACCAGGTTGGCACCGGAGTCGACCACCGCGACATTCATCTTCCAGCCGCGCTTCTTCGCCTCCGCGACCGCGGCATTGATGGCTGCGGTCGCGCGCTCCAGCGAGATGGGGGCGCCATACGGTATATCGAAATTCATTTTTTCCGGAACGTTATCGAGCGGGTTTGCGGGCTTTGCATCCTCGGCGAAACAATCGACGGAAACAAGCAATGCCGGGCAAAGAACAACAGCAGCCAAAATTGATTTCAACGTCATGATGTCACTCTCCTGTCAGAAGTATCGATGTGCAACCTGTCTGGAATGGTCCGGTCCTGCATTTGTGAGCATCAGCCCGCATCCTTGCCGGCGAAAAAATCGGGCCGCGCGAGAACCGGCTGCATGCAGTAACCGTTGTTCATTCTGACAGAATGCAAAAAATAAAAAACACCATTTTTATCATGGTGTTCAAGGCGGACCTGTGCTCGCTTCCAGTCGCTCCGGAGAAACGGGGCATGGACCGTGACTACCTGCCAGACACGCATCGCGTGCATCCTCCAATTTACGCTTCCCGTCCCGAGTTCCTCACGGAAAGCCCTCTGCAAAATCGCAATCATCCGTTAACTATTGATGGGAAAGAATTGTTTCGGGAAGCGAGGAACGTGCCCTCCGCTCGCGGTGTTTTTTCGACAAGTTAGGCGTACAAGTTAGCGCCATGTTTGTTACAAAACTGAAGTTGTCGATGTCCGGATTTAAGGCATAATCCGCGCGGCTCGAACAACATGTAACCTGAACCTGCATCATTCAGGCAACTATCAGATCACTAGATCACAAGTGACGGACCATTGGAAAATAAGACAGCAATACAATCCGCCCAGCTGCGACAGCTGCTTTCTGTCAGCAAGGTTTCGCTGATCGCGAGCATATCTCTCGCTGCCATCCTCGCCTATATGCAGCGCACGGTGATTCCTCCCGCTTCGCTCCTGATCTGGTGTTCCCTCATGGTGGCGGCCTACCTCTTGCGGGCCGCCCTGGTCTATTTCCCCCAGCCCTCGCGGCTTAATCGCGGTGCCGGCGAGGCCCGGCTGGCGAGGTTTCGCCTCGGAGTGATCGTCGCCGGTGCAGTATGGGGTTCGTCCGGTTTCCTGCTTTTCCCTGCCGAGCACCCGCAACACGTGATGTTCCTGATCTTCGTGCTGGCGGGAATGACCGCCGGCGGCGTCGTTTCATTTTCGGCCGACCTGACCAGCGCAGTTGCGTTTGCCGCATTGCTCAGCCTGCCGATCGCGACCCGCCTGTTTGCGGAGGGAGACAGCTTGTCCGTGACGATGGGCGCGGCAGTGATGCTGTATCTCGGCTTCATGATCATGAGCATGCGGCGCATCAACCGGCACGTGAATGAAAATATCGCGTTGCGCATCGACGCCAGCGGGCGCGAGGAAAAAATGCGGGAAAGCGAGGAACGCTATCGCTTGCTGCTGAGCCATTTGCCCGTGGGCATTTTCCATTACGACACCGATCTCGTCATCACCTACTGCAACGACCGCTGTGCCTCGATGCTGCGCAACTCCGTTGACTGCATCGTCGGGCTGGATATGAGGCTGGTCAGGGACCAAGCCAGCCTCCCCAGCCTGCGCAAGGCGCTGCAAGGCGAGATGGCGTATTACGAAGGCCATTATCAAGCCACCTACAGCGAAGCCGAAGCCTGGATATACATGACTTGCGCGCCTTCCCGGAACGGAAACGGAAATATCGTGGGTGGTATCGCGATCGTCCAGGACGTCACCGAGCACAAGGTCGCGGAGGACAGGATCAACAATCTGGCGTTCTACGATCCCCTCACCAACCTGCCCAACCGGCGTCTGCTGCTGGACCGGCTGCAACAGGCACTGGCGACCAGCGCGCGCAGCGGCAGGGAAGGCGCGCTGCTGTTCATCGACTTGGACAATTTCAAGTCCCTAAACGACACGCTGGGCCACGACATGGGCGACCTGCTGCTGCAACAGGTCGCCCGACGTCTGGGTTCGTGTGTGCGCGAGGGCGATTCCGTGGCGCGTCTGGGCGGCGACGAGTTCGTGGTGATGCTGGAAGACCTGGGGCAACACGACCTTGAAGCGGCCGCCCAGACAGAAGCCGTCGGCGAGAAGATCCTTGCTGTGCTGGGCCAGCCTTACCTGCTTCTCACAAACGAATATCGCTGTACTCCCAGCATCGGTGTGACCCTTTTCAACGGCCACAAGCTGGCAAAGGAAGAATTGCTGAAGCAGGCCGACATCGCGATGTACCAGGCCAAGAAAGCCGGACGCAACACCGTGCGCTTCTTCGACCAGCAGATGCAGGACGCCGTCACCGCCCGCGTCCTGCTTGAAGACGAATTGCGCAAGGCGCTCGAGAATCAGCAATTCCGTTTGTATTACCAGATCCAGGTGGACGGATCGCACCGGCCATTGGGTGCGGAAGCGTTGATCCGCTGGATGCACCCCGAGCGCGGACTGGTGCCTCCCGACGAATTCATCAGGGTGGCGGAAGAAACGGATCTGATACTGCCCATCGGGCAATGGGTGATGGATACGGCCTGCGCCCAGCTCAAGTCCTGGCAGCAGGATACGCTCACGCGCAACCTCGCATTGGCAGTGAACGTCAGCGCGAAGCAGTTTCACCAAGCGGATTTCGTCGCCCGGGTGCAGGCGACCGTGGAGCGCCACGCCATCGCCCCGGTGCTGCTCAAGCTGGAGCTGACCGAAAGCATCCTGCTGGAGAAGATCGAAGACACGATCAGGACCATGCACGCATTGAAAGAGATCGGGGTCCAGTTCTCGCTGGATGACTTCGGCACCGGCTATTCGTCCCTGCAATACCTCAAGCAGCTGCCGCTCGACCAGATCAAGATAGACAGGTCGTTCGTGCGCGATATCGCCTTCGACAGCGGCGACAGGGAGATCGTGGGCACCATCATCGCAATGGCACAAAACCTCGATCTGGATGTCATTGCCGAAGGTGTGGAGACGGAGGAGCAGCGACAGTTCCTTTTGGGCAACGGCTGCGCCCACTTTCAGGGCTACCTGTTCGGCAAGCCGGTCCCGGTCCGGGAATTCGAGGCGATGCTGGAACGCGAGTAGGTGCCGGCACGGGAAAACCGGCGTATTGACGCGGCAAGCGCTCCGTTTTAGGCTTCGCCTGGGATGGAGGTTCGCGCAATCGACATCCTGCCGATGGTAAGCATGGTGATTAAGGAGACGATCATGATCAGCAGAGAAGCCGTTATGCAAACCCTGAAATGCAGCCCGTACGAGTACCCGAGAATGCTTGATGAGCGGTTTCCCCATGTACTGGAAAACATCCTCAAGCTCTGGAATTCACCCGACGCGGAACCCTATTTTGCCGACCTGTTGCAGCCCAATGGCCGCGGTGGCGGGAGGATGGATCGCGATGGCTTTCCGGAACAGGCCTGGGAAGAGATACTGCAGCTGAAGCTGCTTTACGATAAACCCCGCCACTGAGGGCCGTTACGCTCAGCTCGGGTTTGAGCCCCGGCCGCCCCGATCGCCGGGAAACCGGCAGGGCCGGGATGTTGCCCCCGTTCAAAACTCAGCTTTCCCACTGCGCCCGTCATTTCGGACGGTTGCTTCCCGCCACGATCTTGTACTCGAACAAGCGGCATTCGATGGCACCGTTATAAAGCGGTGTGCGCCTGGACGGCGTCAGCCGCATCAGTTTGGCGATGCGCAAGTCGGCGGTGAACAGGTAGGCGCTCCAACCGCCGAACCGCTGTTTCAGCACATCGCCCAATTTCGGGTACAACTCCGCCAGCTCGTCTTCGTCGCCCATGCGCTCGCCGTAAGGCAGGTTCGTGACGAGGATGCCCTCCTTCTCCGGCGGAGATGCTTCCAGCGCGTTGCACTGCTTCAGATCCACCGTCTCACGTATGCCGGCTTCTTCCAGGTTCTGGTGCGCGGCCTTGAGCGCATCGCCGTACAGGTCGCTGCCATAGATGGGCAGTTCGCTCACCGGCAGTTGCGCCGCAATGGCGGTCTCGCGCATCGCGGTCCAGGTCTTCGCATCGAAGTTCTTCAGTTTCTCAAAGGCGAAATGGCGCGCGATGCCGGGCTGGATATTGAGCGACATCTGCGCCGCTTCGATCAGAAAGGTGCCGCTGCCGCACATCGGGTCGAGCAGCGGGATGCCGGGCTTCCAGCCGCTCATCTTCAGGATGCCGGCGGCAAGGTTCTCGCGCAGCGGAGCGATGTTGGTATGAATGCGCACGCCGCGCTTGTACAGCGCGTCGCCGGAGGTATCCAGGTACAGCGTGAACTTCTCGCCCTCGAAGAAGGCGTGGATGCGCATGTCCGGGTCGAGCTTGGCGACACTGGGACGTGCGTTCTTCTCGGCACGGAACTTGTCGCACACCGCATCCTTGATCTTGAGCGTGATGAATTCCAGGCTCTTGAGCGGACATTTGATGGCCGTGACTTTGACGAGGATGGTGTCGTTCACGTCGAACCAGCGCGCCCAGGGCAGATCGTATACGGTCTTGTAGACATCCTGCTCGTTGCGGAACGGCGTGGCATCCTTGACGCGCCACAGGATGCGCGAGGCGAGGCGGCTTTGCAGGTTGATGCGGTAGCACACCGGCCAATCACACTCGAACGCGATGCCGCCTTCGGTGGGATTCACATCGGTCGCACCGAACCCGGCGAGTTCATCGGCGAGGAGTTTTTCCAGTCCGCGCGGACAGGTGGCGAAAAAATTGGGCATTCAAGAATCCGAAAAACATACATGCCACAGAGTACACAGAGACCACAGAGAAAACCACTGCTTCAACTCTGTGTGCTCTGTGATCTCTGTGGCTAAAAGGGTTTTACAACAACCAGAATAACAATTGCCAGCAACGCAAAAACCGGCACTTCGTTAAAAAAACGGAACCAGACATGGCTCTTTGTGTTGCGATCCGCGGCGAACACTTTCACCAGATGGCCGCAATACAGATGGTAGGCGACGAGTCCGGCCACCAGCGCGACCTTGGCATGTATCCAGCCGCCATTGAATATGTCGCGATGGCCAAGCCACAGCCACAGCCCGGTAGCGACGGCGAGCAGGCCGATCGGCGTGACGAACTTGTACAGCTTGCGTTCCATCAGCTTCAGGCGCTCGCGCACAGCCTGCTCTTCCGCCATCGCGTGATTGACGAAGATGCGCGGCAGGTAGAACAGCCCGGCGAACCAGCTGACCACAAAGAAGATATGAAAAGCCTTGAGCCACAACATGACGATTCCTCAAATTAAATCATTCCGTTCGTCCTGAGCTTGTCGAAGGAACGGACGGTGCTTACAGCTGACTTGCGCAGAGCCATTCATGGTTCGACACGCTGATGGAACTACTAGCCATTCGACTAGGCTGTCAAAGTACGCCAGCCAAGTCGCTGGTTATCGCCACGAACGGACTGTTGACAATCACCTCGACAATCTGCGCCGGAACAACACCAGCGAAACATAGAAAGCGACCAGCGTATACGCCAGCAGCACGCCGATGTGCAGCAATGCCTGCGGCGGGATCGCGCCGCCCATCAATGGTCGCGCCAGATCTATCGCATGCGTCAGCGGCAAGACGCCGGCGACCACCTGCATGCTTTCCGGCAACTGGGTGACCGGAAAAAACACGCCGCATAGTAGCATCATCGGCGTAATGACCAGCGTGAAGTAGTACATGAAAAAGTCATAGGCGGGCGCCAGCGCGGTCATGATGAGACCCAGTGAGGCAAAGGCCAGACCGATCAGCAAGGCCAGCGGGATCATCCACAGCGACATGAGCGAATGCGACAGGCCGAGCACCCAGATCACGGCCAGCACAGCCGCGCCGGACATCAGGCTCTTGGTGGCGGCCCACAGGATCTCGGACAGCACCACGTCATCCAGCGAGACCGGGGTATTGAGGATGGCCTCCCAGGTGCGCTGTTCGTGCATGCGCGCAAAACCGGAATACAATGCCTCGAAGCTGGCGCTGTTCATGGTGCTGTAGCACACGGTGCCGGCGGCGAGGAACGCCATGTAGGACATGCCACCCATGGTCGGCAGCAGACTCCCCAGCCCGTAACCCAGACCCAGCATGTAGATCACCGGATCGGCCAGATGACCGAGGATGGAGGGAGCCGCGATCTTTTTCCACACCAGCCAGTGGCGCTGCCAGATAGGGAAGAAACGCAGGCTCAATTTCGGTAAAGCAAAATCGCGGTTGTTCATTTCGTCCTGTCCTGTTCCACCGCCGCGAACGCGCGGTCCGGCGACACCACCCCGACACCGCGTTCATACACGCAGCCTTTGGAGGTGCCCTCCGCAGCGACACGATCCCCGGAGATGAAGGTGTGAGTCATGTAGAAGTATTTCTCGTCCCAGCGCAGCACTTCCAGTTTCACTTCGTAACGCTGGAAGATGTTCAGGGGTTTCTTGTAGGTCATGGTGTGCTCGGCGATGACCGGTATCCAGCCGCGCTTGAACATCGCTTTCAGCAGGCCGCTGCGCGCAAACACATCCACGCGGTTGAGGTCGCAAATGGTCAGGTAGCGGCCGTTGTTCATGTGGAAGTTGATGTCGATGTCGTTGGGCAACACGCGCAGCGTGAGCGAGCTCGTATAGTTCCCGTTGTCCAGCCGCTTCATGAAGAAGGAACGGATGATGACCCACAGCATGCGGAAGATCAGGTTCATTCACGCATCTCCCTGCCGGTCAGCTTGAGGAACACGTCTTCCAGATTCGCCGGACGGTGAAGATAGCGCAACGCGCTTTGTCCCTGCAGATGGGCAACCAGGGGCTGCGCATCCTTTACGTAGCAGAATACCGACTCGCCGCTGACTTCGAAGCGTTGCGAATATCTGGCGGCATGTTCGCCCGCCCACTGCCCGGAAGTCTCGCCGAACACTTCCACCACTTGCGGCTCGATGTTCTGCTCGATCAGTTCGCGCGGCGTACCCTGGCTGATCAGCTTCCCGTTGTCCAGAACCGCGAGGCGATGGCACAGGCGTTCGGCTTCGTCCATGAAGTGTGTCGTGAGCAACAAGGTCTTGCCCTGCTGCGTGAGTTCGCGCAGCCGCTGCCAGATCAGGTGGCGCGCCTGCGGGTCGAGGCCGGTGGTCGGTTCGTCGAGGAAGATGACATCGGGGTCGTTCACCAGTGCGCGCGCCAGCGTCAAGCGCCGTTTCATGCCGCCCGACAGCGTCGGCACCTTGGCATCGCGCTTGTTCGTGAGGCTGGCGAATTCCAGCAGCGACGGGATGCGTGCCTCGATCTCGCTGTCCCTCATCCCGAAGTAGCGGCCGTACACCAGCAGATTCTCGGCGACGGTGAAGTCGGGATCGAGGTTGTCCATCTGCGGCACCACGCCGACGCGTATGCGCGCCTCTCGCGCGGCCTGCGGTACTGGCAGGTCGAGCAGCATGGCAGTGCCCGCATCCGGCGCGATCAGCCCGAGCAGCATGCGCAAGGTCGTGGTCTTGCCCGCACCATTGGGGCCGAGCAGGCCGCAGCATTCGCCTTTGCCGATGGACAAGTCGAGCCCGTCCACCACGCGCTGTCCGCCATAGGACTTTTGCAGGCCTTTTGCCCGAATGACCGGGTTCATGTCGACGCCCCCACCGATTCGTCATTCCGGCGCAGGCCGGAATCCAGTTGAAAAAATTCTCCCTGCGATAGCGGGTCAATGCTTCTGTCTTGTCCGCTTCGCGGGCCATTTGCACCTGCTGGATTCCGGCCTGCGCCGGAATGACGGACAAATAATTGTTGTGAACTCACAGCACCACTCCATTGAAGTGCTTCATCACGATATCGCGCAATTGTGTCAGTCGTCCGTGGAAGAAATGCTCGGCCTGCGGCAGCACGACGATGGGCAGGTGCTGCGGACGGGCCCATTCCAGGGCACCAGCCAGCGGCACCACGTCGTCGTGCTCGCCGTGTATGACCAGCGTGTCGGGCGCGACGGCGGGCATGGCGAAACGCCCGACAGCCGGCGCGGCCAGGATCAGATGCTGCGGATGCACCAGCAATGCGGTGCGGGCGGCGACATAGCCGCCGAAGGAGAATCCGGAGAGGATCAGGGGCAGCTCTTCGCCGAACTGTTCCTGCGCAAAACGCACGATGGCGAGCATGTCCTGCTCTTCGCCGTCCCCGCCCGTGAATTCGCCCTCGCTCGCGCCCACGCCGCGAAAATTGAAGCGCAGCGTGACGCAACCGAGTTCGGCGAAAGTCTTTGCCAGCATGACCGCCACCTTGTTCTCCATGGTGCCGCCCATGGTCGGCAAGGGATGGGCCACCACGGCGATGCCGCAGGCGATCTCATCGGGCATGTGCACGACACCCTCGATCAGCCCCGCCGGACCCGCGGTTGAGAATTTTTCCAGTACGGTCGCCATCAGATCTTCAGCCTCTCCACCACACGCCCGTTTTTGAGGTGTTCCTCGATGATCTCGTCCAGGTCGCTCTGGTCGACATAGGTGTACCAGACCGCCTCGGGATAGACCACCAGCACCGGCCCCAGATCGCAGCGGCCCAGGCAGCCCGCCGAATTGATGCGGATGAAATTCTTCTCGGTGGAGATGTCCAGCATCTTGAGCCTGTCCTTGACGTAGTCGCGCGCCGCCTGGGCTTTGTGGTTGTTGCAGCAATCTTCACCGGCAGGGCGCTGGTTCACGCAGAAGAACACGTGCTTGTCGTAGTGACTCATTTCTTTCCTTCTTCAAGATGGCGGGCGGACCGCACCCACCAGAGATATCCGCCCAGCAGCAGCGGGAAAACAAGCGAAACATTATGCGATAGTCCATTGTAATTGCGCAGATGCCCGAATCGCCATTGATACAGGCGCATCGCGGCGGACGGCGTGCCGCTGTCCAGCACCCAGTTCGCCAACACCACGTAGCTCAGCGCCCCCAGCGCGGTCGCCCAGATGAGCCGCGATCGCGGCAGCCAGGAGATGCCGGTGATCAGTACCACACCGGCCACGATGCCCAATATGGCTTCGCTGTTAAGCCACAGCAACATCGCCCAGGATTTGAGCAGCAGCGCCGCCGCGACGAATTTTGTGAGGGCAACCACGCCGAGCATCAGCGCCAGCCCGACAACCACATGCCGGCGTACCCGCAGCAAGGTCAACAGCAGCGCCCCCACCATCAGCAGGTTCAGTGCGACCGCCACGCTTTCCCATACACTGAACGGCGCTTCCGGGATCGCGACTAACATCCGGTAGGTCGGCTCGGTGATAAACACGTTGCCCAGCATGGGCAAGGAGGGGTTGATCTGCGCGAACATCCACAACATCACCAGGGCGAGCCCGAAATCCACGCCGGGCCCGTGCCTAAACAAGCCGATGCGCCATCTCGTCACGTGAATGAACCATGGACGGTTCGCGATGGATACCGCCAGCAAGGCGCCCGCAAAAGCGCCGATGCCGTTGGTCAGAATGTCCGCATTGGAACTGGTGCGCATGGGCAGATACATCTGCAGATATTCCATCGCGACGGAAAGTCCGATTGCCAGAAGGGTGGCCAACAACACGCCGCGCACCTTGCCAAAATAAGTGAGCAAATTGAGCGCGAGCAAAATGCCGAAAGGAAGGTAAGCCAGCAAATTGCTCAGTGCGTCGAAGCCGGAATAGGTCAGCATCAGGGGCGACGTGAGGACGGCCCAGAACTCCAGACCCTGCTCCTGCCAGCCCAGGAATGGCGAAAGACTGGCATACACAATGAATGCGGCATAGCCCGCCACCAGGTAGCGGCGCAACAGACTGCGAGACTTGGCGGGTAAGGAAGTGCTCATACACGGAGCCCGGGGAGATCGCTAAAATTTTTAATGATTGACTCGGAAGTAAGGGTAAGAAACAATGCCTCGCTTCGGAAATTAGACCAATACAAATTGGCGTTTACTAGGAGGAATTATGGCATACCTGCATTGGTCCAGTGACCTGGATACCGGCATAGAGGTCATCGACGGCCAGCATAAACGCATCGTCGACTACCTGAACGAACTCAACGAAGCGAACGACAAGGGCGACAGACAGGCAACCAACCATGTGCTGAACGAACTGGTCGATTACACCCTCACTCATTTCGCTTTTGAAGAAGAGTTGCAGGATAAAGCCGGTTATCCCTTCGTCAGGGCACACAAGCGCGTGCACGACATCTTCACCAAACGCGTGGCGGAATTCCAGAAACGCGCAGCCGCCGGGGACGATGTCGCACCGGAACTGCTTTCCATGCTGAAGATATGGCTGGTCAATCACATCAAGGGCGACGACGCGGACTATGCGGCGAGCGTCAGGAAGATGCTGGGTGTCGAAGGCGTAGAAGGCAAGGTAGCAGGTGGGTGGCTCGGCGTGGCCCTGAAGAAGTTCTTCGGCTGATACGCGGCGCCATTCGCGCCGCCCGTGACTGCGGCGAAATTCAAATCTCCTTGCTCACGGGTGCTCCCTTCGGCTGCTTCGCAATCACTGCGGGCAGCCGCTTTGGCGCCACGATGCGCAACTGCTTGTTGACGTTGTATACCCCGAACACCACCGTGATCGCGCTCTCGGGCACCTGAAACTCCGCGGCAAGGAATGTCACCAGATGTGCGGTCGCCCGTCCGCGCACCGGATTCTCTGCGACGTGGATCTCCAGTTGTTTACCGATGGCTTTGCCGATCTTGGTCTTTTTGGCTCTGGGGCAGCCGAGGATGTTGAGGACGAGGGTTTCGCCTTCCCAATGGCAGAAGGATTGCATTTATTCTCCAGATTTAAACAACCGTTCGTGCTGAGCTTGTCGAAGGATGGGCGAAGCCCGCTGGTTTGCAAATTAGAACCAACATCGTCGGGGGTAGCCCGACAGCTAGTCACTTTCTTTTGCTTCGCCAAAAAGAAAGTAACCAAAGAAAAGGCGACCCCGGTTTGCCGCCCCTTCGGGGTTCCCTCGATATTTCACCAACAAGCGGGGCTGCGCAACTCGCCCTGGCGGGGCACACACCCCGTGCCCCACTGCGGAGCTCAAACAGTGCTCGCCTAAACCTCCGCTTGTTGGCGAAATATCGAGGCGTCGCACAGGGGAAAGAAAAGCGAAAATCAAAACCCTATGGTGGGCAACAAGTTGCCCACCATAGTCAGAACAATTCGACTTCGGCACATTGGATACTGATGGTGAGTCAAACAGTACGAATTTCGTGCGTCAATTAGAGATTGCACGATGATGAGTAAGAAGGTTCAATCAGCCTTCTTCATAATCACATACCTTCCGTTGACAACTTTCAGGTATCCAAGATTAACCAATTCGTGAAGGTAAGCTGAGATTGCTCGCGCCGCCCGCGGAAGAACTGTCCTTTGTTCAGAAGTGAGAAGATGGTCATATTTCTGTAGTACATCAAATTCCTTTCTGCGAGGAAAGGTCTTCAGGCACCATCGAATGACGACCTTAGGGGAAAACGACTTGTTTTGGTTCCACCTTATAAACAAGTTGAACACTGCAGCTTGCCAAACCCGTCGATCAACAAGAATACCCAACTCGTGAGGTACTTCAATGTTGATGTAGGAGGGAGGTGTGTCCCATTGAATGCGAAGCATACGAGCTGCGGTGATCCAAGCTTCACTCCTTGCACCTTCGGAATTCAACCTGGATAGCTCAGCCGTTAGATTGGTTGGTTCTAAGAGTTCTTCAAGCCTCACAACAGCAGCCCTGAATCCTGGAGCACTAGCACGTTGATACTGGAACGAAAGCTCCAAATCCTTAACTCTTCTGAGTTCCTGCTTATCTGAATTTTGGGCCCTCTCTACTGCCCGCATTCTGGCCCGGTCTGTCAATGCCGCAGTCTTCTTGTTAAATAGCCAGACCTTGTTGTCTGTTCTTTCAAGAACCGCATTCCGAAGATTGTCCCAGTTCCATTCGTCGGCCATATCAGACAAATCAATCTCGATCGTTGAAACACCTATCTCAGCAAGCTTCTGTAGTTTTACGTCATCAACGAAATGACACACTGCAATCTCGATGAACAACTTCTTTTCGCCAACCTTTGCAGCAATATCAGGGATGACATTGCCGAATCTGACTTCCTCGGAAACTTCAGAGAACAAGATTTCTTGGGATGGAAGTTCAAATGTGCCTTCGTGCATTTTCCCAGCCTTATCCAATGCAACAGCACGAACCAGCAATGCAGGCAGGATCATCTTCATTTCTTTGGACAGAATGGACTTCGCTGCCAGATGTAATGCGGTTTGAACACCACCTTTGCAGTCGCTTCCGCCTTCATGGGAAAAGTGATGGGCAGTCTCAGTACCTTGCTTAGCCACCAATCGCTCTCTACATGCCGGACAGATGCAGCCACACCCAAGGCCGTTTTCGACTTCGTCGATGTGCACAACAATGCCTTTGCGAAGGGCAAAGGACAATACAGGACCTGTCCATTTTGTTGAAGACTTCATGCTTGCTTCGAAAATTTCCTGCATCCAAATGTACCGGAGTCGATCTGTCTTGACTATGGTAGGCAACTTGTTGCCCACCATAGGGTTTTGATTTTCGCTTTTCCTTCCCCTGTGCGCCGCCTCGATATTTCGCCAGCAAGCGGAGGTTTAGGCGAGCACGGTTTGTGTGCCCCGCCAGGGCGAGTTGCGCAGCCCCGCTTGTTGGTGAAATATCGAGGGAACCCGAAGGGCGGCAAACCGGGGTCGCCTTTTCTTTGGTTACTTTCTTTTTGGCGAAGCAAAAGAAAGTGACTAGCTGTCGGGCTACCCCCGACGGTTTTGGTTTTAAATTAACAAACCAGCGGGCTTCGCCCATCCTTCGACAAGCTCAGGACGAACGGTATGGTGTGGCACATAGCACGAACGAGCTGAATATTTAGCTAATGCGCCTCATCCCAATTTCCCCCCTCACCCAACCCCACCTCCAGTGGCACCTTCAACTCGGTCACCCCGCACATCAGCTCGCGCACCTTCTCTTTCACCAGAGCCAATTCCCCCTGCGGCACTTCCAACACCAGTTCATCGTGTACTTGCATGATGAGCTTGGTTTGTAGTTGCTCTTTTTCCAGCCAGTCCTGCACCGCGATCATCGCCAGCTTGATCAAGTCGGCAGCCGTACCCTGCATTGGCGCGTTGATGGCGGCGCGTTCGGCGGCCTGGCGGCGCATGCCGTTGGCACCGTTGATCTCGGGCAGCCACAATCTGCGCCCGAACCAGGTCTCGACAAAGCCTTGCGCCTTGGCCTGTTCGCGCGTGCTGTCCATGTAGCGCTTCACACCGGGGTAGCGTGCGAAGTAGAGATCGATGTATTGCTGTGCAGCACCGCGTTCGATGTTAAGCTGCGAGGCCAGGCCGAAAGCGGACATGCCGTAAATGAGACCGAAGTTGGTGACCTTGGCGAAGCGGCGCTGTTCGCTGCTCACCGCATCCAGCGGTACGCCGAAAACTTCCGCGGCAGTGGCGCGGTGGATGTCCTCACCGGCTGCGAAGGCCTTGAGCAGGCCTTCGTCGCCGGACAGGTGCGCCATGATGCGCAGTTCGATCTGCGAATAGTCGGCAGAGACGATGCGCGATCCGGCGGGCGCGATGAACGCTTCGCGGATGCGGCGGCCTTCGGGCGTGCGGATCGGGATGTTCTGCAGGTTGGGGTCGCTGGACGCGAGGCGCCCGGTGACCGCCACGGCTTGCGAGTAGCTGGTGTGCACGCGGCCGGTCCTGGCGTTGACCATCTGCGGCAGCTTGTCGGTATAGGTGGATTTGAGTTTTGCCATGCCGCGGTGCTCAAGCAGGATCTTGGGTAGCGGGTAGTCGAGTGCGAGTTCCTGCAGCACTTCTTCGTCGGTCGAGCGCGAGCCGGTGGCAGTTTTCTTCTTCGAGGGAATGCCCAATTTGTCGAACAATATCTCCTGCAACTGCTTGGGCGAGGCCAGGTTGAACGGCTGCCCTGCCAGCTCGAACGCCTGCTTTTCGATGGCCATGATCTTCTCGCCCAGCTCGTGGCTCTGCCTTGCCAGCCTGCCGCTGTCGATCAGCACGCCGTTGCGTTCCATCTTGAACAGCACCTCGCGCACGGGCAACTCGATTTGCCTGTAGACCGCATCCAGACGGCCTTGCAGCTGAGGCGACAGTGTCTGGTGCAATTGCAGGGTGATATCGGCATCTTCCGCAGCGTAGCGCGTGGCAGTCTCCAGATCGACCTGGTCGAAGCCGATCTGCTTCGCGCCCTTGCCCACCACGTCGGTGTAGCTGACCGTCGACAGCCCCAGATGGCGCAACGCCAGGTTGCCCATTTCATGCGGTTTGTGCGATTCCAGCACGTAGGATTCCAATAGCGTGTCTTCGGCTATACCGCGCAGCGCGATGCCGTGGTTGGCGAAGATGTGCTCGTCGTATTTGAGATTCTGTCCCAGTTTCTTGTGCGCCGGGCTTTCCAGCCAGTGCCTGAGTTTCTTCAGCGCATGCTCGCGGTTGAGCTGGTCCGGCGCACCGGGATAATGGTGCGCCAGCGGCAGATAGGCGGCGTGATGTGCTTCGATGCTGAAGGAGATGCCGACCAGTTGCGCGGTCATTCCATCGAGGCCGGTGGTCTCGGTGTCCAGGCTCACCAGCGGCGCTTCCATCAGCTTGTGCAGCCAGGCGTCGAGCTGGGTGTTGGTGAGGATGGCTTCGTAGTTGGAGGTGTCGTTGACCGTCGATGGCAACGGCGCTTGCTCGAATTGGCGCGGGTCTTGTCGCCTCTCCCCACGGGGGAGGGTCAGGGTTGGGGATAATGAAGCGTCACCTGAGCGTCCCTCACCCCCGATCTCTCGCCCGCCGGCGGGCGAGGGGTGACTTACTTCGCGCAGCCAACTCTTGAACCCGAAGCGTTCGAACAGCTCGCGCATCTTCTCGGCGTCCGCTACCGGGGCGGCCAGTTCGTCGAACTTCTTGTCCAGCGCCACGTCGCATTTCACCGTGACCAGTCGGCGGCCCTGCGGCAGCCAGTCGCGCGCGGCGCGCAGGTTGTCGCCGACGGCGCCGCCCACTTCATCCGCGTGTGCCAGCAGGTTGTCCAGCGTGCCGTACTGGGTCAGCCATTTCACTGCCGTCTTGGGGCCGCACTTGGCCACACCCGGCACGTTGTCTACCGCGTCGCCGACCAGCGCCAGATAATCCACGATGCGCTCGGGCGGCACACCGAACTTGGCCAGCACGCCCGCTTCGTCCAGCACTTCGTTGCTCATGGTGTTCACCAGCGTGACATGCGAATTGACCAGCTGGGTGAGGTCCTTGTCGCCGGTGGAGACGATGCAGCGCGTACCGTTCCGCGAGGCTTCATGCGTCAAGGTACCGATGACGTCGTCCGCCTCCACCTCGTCGATCATCAGGATGTTCCAGCCGGCCGCCGCGACGACTTCATGCAGCGGCTCGATCTGCAAACGCAGGTCGTCCGGCATCGGCGGACGGTGCGCCTTGTATTCCGGATACCAGTCGTCGCGGAACGTTTTGCCCTTCGCATCGAACACGCAAGCGCTATAATCTGCCGGGTAATCGGCACGCAAACGGCGCAGCATATTGAGCACGCCGTAGATCGCACCGGTCGGCTCGCCCCGCGGGCTGCGCAGGTCCGGCATGGCATGGAAAGCGCGATACAGATAGGACGAGCCGTCCACCAACAACAATGTCTTCATGCTTTGAGGTCCGAGATGAACAACGATATGAAACTCCCACCCATGCAATCGCCCGAGTTGATGCAATCGAAGGAATCCTGGCGGGTGTTCGGCATTATGTCAGAATTCGTGTCGGCGACCGAACGCCTGCGTGACATCCACCCGGCCGTCAGCATCTTCGGCAGTGCGCGAACGCCACACGACCATCCCTATTACAAGCTCACCGAAGAGATCGCGCGCCTGCTGTCGGACGCCGGCTTCTCGGTCATCTCCGGCGGCGGCCCCGGCATCATGGAAGCGGCAAACAAGGGCGCGTTCTACGGCAAATCATCCAGCGTCGGCCTCAACATCCAGCTGCCGCACGAACAGCACAACAACCCGTACCAGAACATCAGCCAGACCTTCCATCACTTCTTCACGCGCAAGGTGATGTTCGTCAAGTTCGCCAGCGCCTATGTGGTGATGCCCGGCGGCTTCGGCACGCTGGACGAGCTGATGGAAGCGCTGACGCTGGTGCAGACGGGCAAGACCCGCAAGATGCCTATCATCCTGGTCGGCAGCAAGTTCTGGGGCGGCATGGTGGAATGGTTCAGGACCAGCCTGCTCGAAGAACAGATGATCGCGGCCGGCGACATGGACCTGATCCAGGTCATCGACGAACCCGAGCAGATCGTCGCTGCCATCTTCAAGCACTATGAAACTCGCGGCTTCGAACCTTCCGTTGCCGAACTCGAGATGCAACTCAATCTTTGACCCGTATCGGATAGAATCCGACCATTCATTTCAACCGGTGAACATCATGCGCCCCATTTATCTTGCCGCAATCGCCTGCCTGAGCCTCAGTGCCCATGCGGCGCAGCCGGAACCGCCCGCCAAGTCCGAGCCCCCTCCTCCTCCCCCGATGAGCACGGACGAGCCCATCGACGAGCCGCAGGTGACTATCATCAAGAAAACCGATCAGATCGTTGAGGAATATCGTGTCGGGGGCAGACTGTACATGATCAAGATCACACCCAAGTACGGTCCGCCTTATTACCTGGTCGACGATCAGGGCGACGGCAAGTTCGCGCGCCAGGAGGGCCTGGACACCGGCTTCCGCGTTCCGCGCTGGATCATCAAACGCTTCTGACGGGCACTCAATTCCGCACCCTTATCAATGAACATGCCATGCCCGTTCCCTCACCTCAATCCTCTCCCGCAAGCGGGCGAGGAGGCGAATGAATCGCTACGCGTGTTTTACTTCTGACGAGACCTATCGCATGGCTGTATTTACCCGCGTTTCCGAATCCGACATTGCTGCCTGGCTTTCCAATTATTCCCTGGGGACCTTGATTGAACTGCAGGGCATCCCTGCCGGCATCGAGAACACCAATTATTTCGTCACCACCAGCAACGGACGTTTCGTGCTGACCTTGTTCGAAACGCTCACGGCGGACGACCTGCCGTTCTTCCTCAACCTGATGGCCCATCTCGCGCGACACGGCATACCCTGCCCCAGTCCGGTCGCCGATCGGCAGAATCGTTTTCTGGGCGAACTGCATGGCAAGCCCGCCTGTATCGTCAGCCGCCTTTCCGGCAAGTCCGTGACACAGCCCAGCACGGCCCAATGCGCCGCGGTCGGTGCGATGCTCGGGCAAATGCACAGCGCGGGCTTGAGCTTCGGCGAGCAGATGCCAAATCCGCGTGGCGCGGCATGGCGTACCGAGGCATCGCGGCAGGTAAGAAGATTCCTCTCGCCCCAGGACGCCGCCCTGCTGGACAGCGAAGTCGAGCTGCACGCGAGACACCCGCTGGCCGATATTCCGCGCGGCACGATACATGCCGACCTGTTCCGCGACAACGTGCTGATGGAAGGCGAGCGAGTCGGGGGCCTGATCGATTTCTATTTCGCCTGCACCGGCAAGCTTCTCTATGACGTCGCCATCACCGTCAACGACTGGTGCATGAGCGCCGACGGCAAGCTGGACAGGGGGCATACGCGTGCCATGCTGAACGCGTACCATGCCGCGCGTCCGTTCACCACCAAGGAAGGCGAGCTATGGCCGATGGCATTGCGCGTGGCGGCCCTGCGTTTCTGGATTTCGCGCCTGTACGACCTGCATTTGCCGCGCGAAGGCGAGATCGTGAATGCGCACAACCCGGACCAGTTCAAACGTATCCTGCAAAACCATATCGCCACGGTGCAGACCGTCTGGCTCTGAATCGAGGCTCAAATGGAAATCATGAAACTTGCCCCCGCACGCGGATGGACCTGGGTAAAGCAGGGCTACCAGCTCATCATGCTCAACCCGCTGATGTCCATCTCCCTTGCCTTGGTCGGCGCACTGGCGATGTTCGCCGCGCTCAAGGTGCCGGCAATCGGTCCGTTGCTGGCCATCATGCTGATGCCGATCGTGATGGCCGGTTACATGCGGGTCTGTCGCGCACTGGAAGAGGAAGAGGAAGTCGAGCTGACCCACCTGTTCGAAGGCTTCAGGAAGCATACGGCCCGCCTGATGGCGTTGGGGGGCATCTCCATGCTGGGCATGATAGGCGCTTCCGCCGTCATGGTGTTCATTGGCGGAGATACGCTATCCGCGCTGCTGGATAATTTCAAATCCTCCACCGATCCGCAGATGCTGATCGACGCGATGTGGGCTTCGGGATCGGGCGTGGCGTTCAGCCTGCTGGTCGGTTTCACGCTGGTATGCCTGCTGATGCTGGCGCTGCAATATGCCCCCATGCTGATATTCTTCAACGATGTCGCCCCGCTCCCCGCCATGCGCGCCAGCCTGTCCGGGTCTTTTCGCAATATCATCCCGTACACGGTGTACAGCATCGTCATGCAAGTCATCGCACTGGTGCTCAGCCTGCTGCCCTTCAATATCGGCCTTATCCTGCTGCTGCCGCTCGGTTTCACCTCGCTGTACGTCAGCTACCGCAACATCTTTCCTTTCGCGCATGAACTTGCCGCGATCAAGCCCGTTACACATCATCCGGAGACCTGACCATGCAATATGCCAATGTTACCGATGCCGAAGTCAGACAGGCGCAATTCCCGCATAACCTGTTCGTCGCCGGACTGTTCATGTTCGACCTGTTGATGACCCCGGCGGTGCTTGCGCTGAAGATCGGCATGATAGGCCTGCTGATCCCGCTGGTCTGCTCCGGCGCCCTGATCGCCTATATCTACCTGCGCAGCCGAAAGACCACCACATGGTTCGTCGACGTTCACTGGAGAATCGCCTTTGCCCGCGCGCAGTGGCTGTTGACGGGTTATGCGATCTCGGCGGCGCTGGTTCTGGTTGGCTGGCTGATCAGCATTTCCTCGAACGATCACAACATGCAACATATCCTGTGGACGGCACTCACACGTATCGCGCTGATGCCCACATTGATCCTGGTGCTGGTCACCGCAGTGCTGGAAGCCAGCACGATACCGATGGCCGGCAAACGCGAAGTGCCGGACAAAATGGCAGCCAGTTTCCCACCCCCGGCTGCCTGATCAAGCCGTCTGGAATTCCTCGAAGGCGTGCAGCACTTCCGCCGCATACATCAGCGACGGGCCGCCACCCATATACACCGACACCGCGAGCATCTCGTTGACCTGCTCGCGCGTCGCACCCATGCGCACCAGCGAACGCACATGGTAACCGACGCAACCTTCGCAACGTGTCGCCACCGCGATGGCGGTCGCGATCAACTCCTTGTTCAGCGCCGAAAGCACGCCCTCCGCCATCGCCGATTTGGCCATCGCGTCGAAACCCGCCATGGGCACGGCGACCTCTTTCCGAAACCGGGAGAGTTCCTTGCTGATGTCCTGCGTGAGTGCTTTGTATGATGTGCTCATGAATGTCTCCTGTTGAACGTTGTTAGGATAAGAATACTATTTCTGTGCGACGAACACGGCAGCCCGCCTTTTAATGAGGCGCTGATTTATTCGGTTTTGCCCCCTCCCCCACTGGGGCAGGGTTGGGGTGAGGGCTGCCATTCAATGAATTACTCCCTCACCCTAGCCCTCTCCCCGAGGGAGAGGGGATTAAATCTGCGCTTCCTTAAGTACTCCGGTTTCGTCGACGAGGTTTCACACCGTGGTATCACGATCACGAAATGCTTGCTGGTCAGTCGCCGGTAACTTGCAACGATGAGCCGCAAACGCTCGCTCAGCGCAGGTTCAGATGGCGGTGAGCTTTGCATATTCCAGCGCCAGCCATTTGCTGCCCGCGCGCTTGAAGTTCACCTGCACGCGCCCTTCGTTGCCCCCGCCTTCCGTGTCGGTCACTACGCCCTCGCCGAATTTCTGGTGGAACACGCGCTGGCCGATGCGCCACACCGAATCCGGCGAAACATGCGGCTTTGGTGCCGCCGGACTTGCCGCGAACGCGCTGACGTAGCTGTTCGTCTCATGGCTGCCGGTTGCGAACGTCCTGCGTGCACTCACTCTCGGCGTGATCCAGTGCAGCAAGGCCTCCGGCAGTTCGCGCAGGAAGCTGGACACCACCCCGTAATGCGTCTGTCCATGCAGCATGCGGCTCTGCGCGAACGTGAGGTACAGGCGGCGACGCGCGCGGGTGATCGCCACATACATCAGGCGCCGTTCTTCATCCAGATCGCCATTGTCGATACTGTTCTGGTGCGGGAACAGGCCTTCTTCGAGGCCGGTGATGAACACGGTGTGGAACTCCAGGCCCTTGGCGGCGTGCACCGTCATCAGGTGCAGCGCGTCCTCGCTGTCTCCGGCCTGGTGTTCGCCCGATTCCAGCGAGGCATGGGTGAGGAACGCCGTCAGGCTGTCGTCCTCGTTCTCATGCACGAACAGTGTCGCTGCATTGATGAGTTCGTTCAGGTTCTCCAGCCGTTCTTCCGCTTCGCGCTTCTTCGCGCCGGTCTCGTTCTGGTAATGCGCAACCAGCCCGCTCTGCTGCAACACGTGATCCATGATCTCCGGCAGGGGCAGGCCACTCGTCGCGCTGCGCAGCGATTCGATCAGGCCGACGAAGGCGGTGACCTTCCCGCCCCCGCGTGCGGCCGCATCCCACAATGTCGTGTTGCTGACCCGTGCCGCTTCCTGCAACTGCTCGATGCTGCGCGCACCGATGCCGCGCGTGGGGAAGTTGATGATGCGCAGCAGCGCATTGTCGTCGTCCGTGTTCTCCATCAGGCGCAGGTAGGCCAGCGCATGCTTGATCTCCTGCCGTTCGAAGAAGCGCAAGCCGCCGTACACCCGGTATGACAATCCGGCGGAGACCAGCGCATGTTCCAGCACGCGCGACTGCGCGTTGGAACGATACAGCAGGGCGATTTCCGACAGCCTCACGCCCTCGCGGTTGAGCTGCCTGACCTCCTCGACGATAAACGATGCCTCGTCCACGTCCGTTGCCGCCTCATACACGCGCAGCTGCTCGCCGCCGCTTTCCGCCGTCCACAGGTTCTTGCCGAGCCGGTTGCGGTTGTGCTGTATCAGCGCGTTGGCGGCATCGAGGATGTTGCCGTGCGAACGGTAGTTCTGCTCCAGCTTGATGACGTTCTCGACGTGGAAGTCGCGCAACAGTTCCTGCATGTTGCCGACGTTCGCGCCGCGGAAGGCATAGATGGACTGGTCGTCGTCGCCTACTGCAAAGAGCGCGGAAGTCGAAGATTGCCTTTCACGTTCGCCTCCTCGCCCACTTGCGGGAGAGGATTGAGGTGAGGGGCTGTGGCCTGCCAACAGTTTCAGCCAGCGGTATTGCAGCGGATTGGTATCCTGAAACTCGTCCACCAGGATGTGCTTGAACCGCTCCTGGTAATGTTCGCGCAACGAGGTGTTTCTCGACAGCAGCTCGTAGCAGCGCAGCAGCAATTCGGAGAAATCCACCACGCCCTCGCGCTGGCATTGCTTGTCGTATTCGGCGTATACCTCGATCTTGCGCCGCGTGTAGGGGTCGTAGGCCTCCACTTCGTGTGCGCGCAGCCCTTCTTCCTTGCGGCCGCTGATGAAGTTCTGCATCTCGCGCGGCGGATACTTCTCGTCGTCCACATTCATCGCCTTCATCAGGCGCTTGATGGCGGAAAGCTGGTCGCCGGAATCGAGGATCTGGAATGTCTGCGGCAGGTTCGCCTCGCGGTAATGCGCGCGCAGCATGCGGTTGCACAGCCCGTGGAAAGTACCTATCCACATGCCGCGCGTGTTGATCGGCAGCATCGCCGACAGGCGCGTCACCATCTCCTTGGCCGCCTTGTTGGTGAAGGTCACGGCGAGGATGCCGGAGGGCGAGACCTGCCCGGTGCTGATGAGGTAGGCGATGCGCGTAGTGAGCACACGCGTCTTGCCGCTGCCCGCCCCGGCAAGGATCAGCGCGGATTGGGCGGGGAGTTCGACGGCGGCACGTTGTTCGGGATTGAGACCGGAAAGCAGGGAAGGATTCATGGGTGGATTATCCCACACGACTGCGCAATTCCTTCAGCTTCGATTTTTGTATTCCGTGTATTTCTTGGAACTGCCCCGGACTTGCTCGGCGGGGTATTTCTCGGCGTTCAATACCAGCTTTTTGTCTACCGCGGCGATCAGATCCAGCTGCAGCTTTTCGGCCAGGCTGATGAGGTAGATCTGGATATCGGCAAGTTCCAGTTCGACTTCGGCGAGTTTCTCCGGTGGCAGATTGCAGCTTTGCTCTTCTGTCAGCCACTGGAAATGTTCCACCATTTCAGCGGCCTCGACGATGAGGGCCATGGACAGGTTCTTGGGGGAATGGAACTGGTCCCAGTCGCGCTCGACCACGAATTGACGCACCTGCTTCCTGATTCGATCGAAATCCGTTCCTGCCACAATCGCTCCCTGATTCGCTTCCGGTAACTTCATTGTGGCGCAGCAACCTGACTAAATCAATTTGGCTGAAAAAAACGGGGAAGCGTTTCCGCTTCCCCGTCCTGCTGCCTGCTGCCTGCTTCTTCTTGTTGTTGATTATTGCTTCTTCTTGTTCTGGATCATGTCGTGCATGATCGGCGAGAGGATGATCTCCATCGCATGGCTCATCTTGCCGCCTGGCGTCACCAGGGTGTTGGCGCGGGACATGAACGAATTCGGGATCATGTTGAGCATGTAGGGGAAGTCCACGCCCTTCGGGTCGCGGAAGCGGATGACCACGAAGCTTTCATCCGGCGTCGGGATGTCGCGCGCGATGAAAGGATTGGACGTGTCCACTGTCGCCACGCGCTGGAAGTTGATGTGCGTGCGCGAGAACTGCGGGGTGATGTATTTGATGTAGTCGGGCATGCGACGCAGGATGGTATCCACTGTCGCTTCGGCGGAATAGCCGCGCTCGGCCTTGTCGCGGTGGATCTTCTGGATCCACTCGAGGTTGACCACCGGCACCACGCCGATGCCCAGGTCCACGTACTGGCCCGCGTCGTGTTTGTCGCTCTTTGCCAGACCGTGCAGGCCTTCATAGAACAGCAGGTCGGTGCCGGATTCGATGTCTTCCCACGGCGTGAACACGCCGGCTTTGAGATCGGTCAGGTTGAAATGCTTGTTGTGTTCTTCTGCTTCCACATCGCTGTGCACATAGTAACGGCGCTTGCACATGCCGGTTTCGCCGTAGCTCTTGAACATCTCCTCGATCTTGTCGAAGCTGTTGGCTTCCGGACCGAAGTGGCTGAACGAATGATTGCCGGCCTTTGCGGCTTCGGCTGCGGCAGCGCGGAACGCCATGCGATCCAGACTGTGCAGGCTGTCGCCTTCGACGACGGCAGCTTTGATGCCCTCGCGGCGAAAGATGTTCTCGAACGCGCGCTTGACGGTGGTGGTGCCTGCGCCGGACGAACCGGTGACGGCAATAACGGGATGCTTATGGGACATAATCCACTCTCCTGAACGATAATAAATAAATTTTTATGGTTTTTGATTCTAACCCAGTTTCCCCGCCTAGCGCGAGACGCTCGGGTTTTCGGCTCCGAACATTCCCTTCAATTGTTCCGCCATCTTCTGTGCGTCGGCGCGGTTGGGCAGCTGCACGACACGCAGCTTGTATTGCCAGCCGTCCTGCTTCGCAACGGGCAGCAGGCGCACGTCATAGCCCGCCGCACGCCATTGATCGTATGCAGCCAAAGCACTTGATTGATTTGGTAGGGTAAGCAGGTCCACTTTCCAGACACCCCCTATCTGCGGCGCCGGTTGTGCGATTTCTGTTTCTGCTGCCCATTTTTTCAGCTGTTCCGGATCGACGGCAGCAACCGGTAATGGCGACGCATCCTTTGGCATCTTGTAAAAGGACGGCGGCTGATCCATCACGAAATCGCTGCTGTCGGGCCCGGTCACGGAAATCCTGCCTTCGATCAGGCACACCACACCCTGATCGCTGCCGTCCTTGCCCCACACGTCCGTGCCGCGTATGCCGATCGTCGCGCCTGCAACCCTGACGGTCACCGCGCGCGCCTTCAGCCTGGCGAGACTGGCAGTGGTGAACCGGAATGCGCCTTTGGCGACATTCAGCACGGCACTGAACAACGTTTTTTCTGCGCTCTGTTGCGACAGGCCTTCCAGCTTCAGGGTGGCGTTCTCTCCCAGTTTTACCGTGCTGCCATCGGCGGTATGCACATAGATGCGCGCGTTCGCCCCGGTGACCAGCGTATCGCCATTGCGCAGTTCCGACCCGACCCGCAACGGCATCCTGTTTTCGCTGCGCTGCAGCCAGGCCGGCATCTGCACGGCCTGCACCTGTGCGTCCGGTTCTGCCTGCACCGACAAGGCAACCAGCATCAACGTCAATCCGATCAGCTTGTTCATTCCGTCCCCTTTCCTTCCGCGCGAGGGTGTCATGTTGCCGTTATAATGCCGAACCCGCAAATTTACGCACCCGGCCACTGGAACATGCAATCTAACTATTCGCCCAAAGACATCGAGGCCTCCGCCCAACAACAGTGGGAGGCAGCGCAAGTATTCCGCGCCAGGGAAGACAGCCTGAAACCGAAATACTATTGCCTGTCGATGTTCCCCTACCCCTCAGGCAAGCTGCACATGGGACATGTGCGCAACTACACCATCGGCGACGTGCTCGCACGCTACCACCACATGAAGGGCTACAACGTGATGCAGCCGATGGGCTGGGACGCGTTCGGCCTGCCCGCCGAGAACGCCGCGATGGCCAACAACGTGCCGCCGGCCGCGTGGACCTATTCGAACATCGAATACATGAAGCAGCAGCTGAAGTCGCTGGGCTTGGGCGTGGACTGGTCGCGCGAAGTCACCACCTGCAAACCGGACTATTACCGCTGGGAACAATGGCTGTTCACGCGCCTGTTCAAAAAGGGCGTCATCTACAAGAAGACCGCGGTGGTGAACTGGGACCCGGTGGACAACACTGTGCTGGCCAACGAGCAGGTCATCGACGGACGCGGCTGGCGCTCGGGCGCTGTGGTCGAAAAGCGCGACATTCCGATGTATTTCTTCCGCATCACACAGTACGCCGACGAATTACTGCAGGACCTCGACACCCTCTCCGGCTGGCCGGAACAGGTGAAGACCATGCAAGCCAACTGGATAGGCAAAAGCTACGGCGTGCGCTTCGCGTTTGAAATCCCCGACGCAGTGGGGGCATCTCTTCCCTCGCCCGCAAGCGGGAGAGGGACCGAGGGTGAGGGCGCATCCGGTAATAAAAATCTGCTGTGGGTGTACACCACCCGCGCCGACACCATCATGGGCGTCACCTTCGTCGCGGTAGCGGCCGAGCATCCGCTGGCCAGCTATTCCGCGCAGAAGAACCCTGCACTCGCCTCCTTCATCGAGGAATGCAAACACGGCGGCGTGGCCGAAGCGGACATCGCCACGATGGAAAAGAAGGGCATGGACACCGGCCTGAAGGTCACCCACCCGCTCACCGGCGAACTGGTGCCGGTATGGGTTGGCAACTATGTGCTGATGGGCTACGGCGAAGGTGCAGTGATGGCGGTACCGGCGCATGATGAACGCGATTTCGGCTTTGCGAAGAAATACAGCTTGGCGATCAAACAAGTGATTTCGGGGAAGGGGGAAGAGGGAAAGGGGAAGGGTCAAACCTCCGCGCCGCCGTTACCCTTCTCCCTTGACCCTTCTCCCTTCTCGCTTGAAAAGTGGCAAGAATGGTACGAAACCAAAGATGGTATATGCGTGAACTCGGGCAAGTACAATGGCCTGAATTACTCGCAGGCAGTGGATGCCATCGCCGCAGACCTGAGCGCCAAAGGCCTGGGCGAAAAGAAAGTGCAGTTCCGCCTGCGCGACTGGGGTATTTCGCGCCAGCGCTACTGGGGTTGCCCCATCCCCATCATCCATTGCCCGAGTTGCGGCGATGTACCCGTGCCGGACGACCAGTTGCCGGTGAAGTTGCCTGAGGACGTAGTGCCGGATGGCGCAGGTTCGCCCTTAGCGAAGATGCCGGAATTCTACGAGTGCACCTGCCCGCAATGCTCTGGCCCCGCAAGGCGCGAGACCGACACCATGGACACCTTCGTGGAATCGTCCTGGTACTACGCGCGCTACGCCAGCCCGCAATGCGATACCGGTATGGTGGACAAGGAGGCAGCAAAAAAATGGCTGCCGGTGGACCAATATATCGGCGGCATCGAGCACGCGATCCTGCACCTGCTGTATGCGCGCTTCTTCCACAAGCTGATGCGCGACGAGGGACTGGTTCAGGGTGACGAACCTTTTAAAAATCTTCTCACGCAGGGCATGGTGGTCGCACCGACCTTCTACCGCGAAGGCAGTGACGGCAAAAAGCAGTGGATCAACCCGGCCGACGTGGATGTGGAAACCGATACCAAGGGACGCCCGCTCGGCGCCAAGCTGATCGCCGACGGCCAGCCCGTCGTCATCGGCGGTACCGAGAAGATGTCGAAGTCGAAGAACAACGGCGTCGATCCGCAGGCGATCATCGATGCCTATGGTGCGGACACGGCGCGGGTATTCATGATGTTCGCCGCCCCGCCCGACCAGCAGCTGGAATGGTCGGATACCGGTGTGGAAGGTTCGTTCCGTTTCCTCAAGCGTGTATGGAAGGCGGTTCACGACCATGTCGAGCAGGGTGTGGTTACGGCATACAGCGGCGGCGAATTGAGTGCGAACGCCAAGGCACTGCGCCTGCAATTGCATCAGGCTATCCAGAAGATCGACGATGACTACGGCCGCCGCAAGACTTTCAACACCGCCATCGTGGCGATCATGGAATTGCTCAATGCGCTTGGCAAATTCGACGAGGGTTCGTCCGTTGCGCGCAATGTGGCGCAGGAAGTACTGGAAAATGCGGTGTTGCTGCTTTCGCCCATCGCCCCGCATATCGCGGAATCGCTGTGGAGCGAATTGCGTCCCGGCAGCAGACTGACCGATCAAGCCTTCCCGCAAGCCGATCCCGCCGCTCTGGTGCAAAACGAGATCGAACTGGTGATTCAGGTGAACGGCAAGTTGCGCGGCAGCTTGCGCGTAGCCAAGGATGCCGACAAATCAGCCATCGAGCAACTTGCGCTTGCGCACGAGGCGGTACAAAAGCAACTCGCGGGCGGAGCGGCGAAGAAAGTCATCGTCGTGCCCGGCCGCCTGGTCAATGTGGTGATCTGATGGCCAATATCACACGACTCCTGCTGCTCGCCGCCGTTCTGTCGCTTGCCGCGTGCGGTTTTCACGTGCGTGGCAGCAATCCCGGGGATGTCACGTTCGCCTTCAAGTCCTTGTACCTGAAGGCACCTGGCGATTCGCCATTCATCAGAGAACTGAGAAAGACGATGAAGGCCAGCAAGGTCAATATGGTCAACACCCCGGACCAGGCGGAGCTGGTGCTGGAAATCATTTCCGAGCAGGCTACCAGGCAGATCCTTTCACTAACCGGCGCAGGTCGTGTGCAGGAATATCAATTGTTCTACCGCGTCTCCTTGCGTGCTTACGATAGCGAGCAGAACGACTGGCTGCCTCCGGACGAAATTTCGCTATCGCGCATCCTGCCATGGGACGACACACAGGTACTCTCCAAAGAGCAGGAAGCTGATGGGCTTAACAAGGACATGCGCAGCGACGCCGTGGGCCAGATCGTGCGCCGTTTGAACCGCGCCAAACCCCCAACCGGCAAGTCATGAGAATGATGTAATGAAAATCTCCTGCGAAGACCTGCCGCATCATTTGAGCAAGGGCCTGGGGTCGCTGTATGTCATCCACGGCGAGGCGTTGCTGCTCTCCATTGAAGCGGCGGATGCCATCCGCTCTGCGGCGCGCGAGGCGGGTTATAGCGAACGCGAGACGCTGATCGCGGAGCAGGGTTTCAAATGGGCCGAGTTGCGCAACAGCGCGCAAAGCATGTCGCTGTTTTCTTCGCGCAAGGTGATCGACCTGCGCATCCCGTCCGGCAAGCCCGGCGTGGAAGGCGCCCAGGCATTGCAGGATCACTGCCAGAGCCTGAGTCCGGACACACTCACGCTGATCTCGCTGCCGCGCCTCGACGGCACGGCGATGAAAAGCAAATGGTTCATCGCGCTGGAGCAGCATGGTACCGTTGTCAGCGCCGACGAGGTCCCGCTCGCCGCGCTGCCAGGGTGGATCGCCGCGCGCATGAAGAGGCAGGGGCAGTCTGCCGATGCGGACACGCTGTCGTTCCTGGCACAGCGAGTGGAAGGCAACCTGCTCGCAGCTTTTCAGGAGATACAGAAGCTCGCCCTGCTGTTCCCAGCCGGGCCGCTTTCCTTCGATCAGGTCAAGGACTCGGTGATGGATGTCGCGCGCTACGATGTGTTCAAATTGTCCGAAGCGATGCTTGCGGGCGATGCCGAACGCTATGTTCGCATTCTGGACGGCTTGCGTGCGGAAGGCACTGCCACGGTGCTGATCCTGTGGGCGATCGCGGAAGACATCCGTACCCTGGCGAAGGTCTCGCGGGCGCTGCAGCAGAACGGCAACCTTTCCGGTGCGTTGCGGGATGCGCGGGTCTGGGGCATACGGCAGAAACTGGTGGAGCGCGCGGTGCGCCGGTTCAAGCCGGCCTTTGCAGAACGCGCCTTGCGCCAGGCTGCGCAGGTCGACAAGCTGGTGAAAGGGCTGCGTCAGGGCGACGTTTGGGACGAGCTGCTGCAGCTCGGCGTGCGGTGCGCGCGCGCGGGCACCCGATGAGCGAAGTCTTGCTGGTCGTCACCAACTTGCCGGATCGCGCCTCCGCGGAACGCGTTGCCGAAGCGCTGGTCATACAGCGCGTTGCGGCCTGCGTGAACGTCCTGGCCGAATGTGTTTCCATATATCGCTGGGAAGGCAAGCTCGAACATGCCAACGAAGTGCCGTTGCTCATCAAGACCACACGAGCAGCCTATCCGAAGCTGGAAGAAGCATTGCGAGAACTGCATCCCTATGAACTTCCGGAGATCATCGCATTGCCTGTCGACGCGGGCTTGCCGGAATATTTGAACTGGGTAGTACAAGAAACTCAAACAAGGAACCAAGCATGATGCGCCGTTTATTTCTGATCCTGCTGCTGTGCACCGTGCCGGTGGCGCATGCGGACTTCCTCTCGTTCGGCAGCAAGAAGCCGAGTTTCCTGCCAGCCGACAAGGCTTTTGCACTGGAGGTGCATGCGATAGACCAGCATACGCTGATCGCAAGTTTCAGCGTCACGCCCAGCTACTACCTGTATCGCAACAAGACCGAATTCAGCATCACCGGCGGCAAGACCACGATCACGCGTGTCGACCTGCCTAAAGGCGAAATCAAGCACGACCCCAACTTCGGCACGCTCGAGGTCTATCACCAGTCCTTCCAGGCGGAGATCGCGCTGGAGAACGTGGATGCAACCAAGCCGCTGTTATTGAATGCGACCTATCAAGGGTGCAGCGACAACGGCTTGTGTTATCCGCCCATCGAAAAAGCGATCAGCGTCGATCTGGCGCAGACAGCCGGCCCCGCAACTGCAGCGTTGGCACCCATGCCGGCCGCTTCAGGCAGTGAAACCTCCCGGATCGCCAGCTTGTTCAGGAACGGCAGCTTCTGGTTGATCGTATCTTTCTTCTTCGGTGCAGGTCTGCTGCTCTCCCTCACGCCCTGCGTATTCCCGATGATCCCCATCCTGTCCGGCATCATCGTCGGCCGCGGCCACAAGATCACCCACATGCATGCCTTCGTCCTGTCGCTGGCCTACGTGCTGGGCATGGCGATCACTTATGCCATTGCCGGGATCGCTGCGGGTTATTCCGGCAACCTGATCTCCAGCGCGCTGCAGACGCCCTGGGTACTCGGCGGTTTCGCTGCGATATTCGTGCTGCTGTCGCTGGCGATGTTCGGACTCTATGAATTGCAATTGCCCACCGCGCTGCAAAGCAAACTGTCCGACACCAGCAACAAATTGCACGGCGGCCATCTTTCCGGCGTATTCGCGATGGGCGCGCTGTCCGCCGTCATCATGGGGCCGTGCGTCGCCGCCCCCCTGGCCGGCGCGCTGCTATATATAAGTCAGACGCACGATGCGGTCCTGGGTGGAACGGCATTGTTCGTCCTGGCGTTGGGCATGGGCGCGCCGCTGTTGCTTATCGGCACTTCAGCCGGCGCTTTGCTGCCCAAGGCGGGTGCATGGATGGAAGCCGTAAAGCGTTTCTTCGGCGTGATGATGCTGGCGATGGCGATCTGGATCGTTTCGCCCGTCATCCCGGTCAGCGCGCAAATGCTGCTATGGGCGGCACTGCTGATCTTCGCCGCCATTTTCCTGCACGCGCTTGATCCGCTGCCGCACACCGCGCTCGGCTGGCACAAGTTCGGCAAAAGCGTCGGCATATTTGCCCTTTTGCTGGGTGTGGCCTTCCTGATCGGCGCATTGTCCGGAGCACGCGATATCCTGCGCCCGCTGGGCAACATCGGACGTGCTTCCGCCGAAGTGCCTGCCAGCCTGCAATTCGACCGCATCAAGACCGGCGCGGACCTGGATGCCCGGATCGCTGCAGCCAAGGGCAAAGCGGTAATGCTGGATTTCTATGCCGACTGGTGCGTCTCGTGCAAAGAGATGGAGCGCCTGACCTTCAGCGATGCCGGAGTGCAAGCCAGGTTGAAGAATGCGGTACTGCTGCAGGCCGACGTAACTGCCAACGATGCCGCCGACAAGGCCCTGCTGCAACGCTTCGAGCTCTTCGGGCCGCCAGCGACCCTGTTTTTTGCTGCGGATGGCAAGGAACGGGCCGACTTTCGCGTAACCGGCTATCAGGATGCGCCGCAATTCCTGCAATCGCTGAAGGGTGCAGGACTGTAGACAGGATTCAAGCTGGGTCTCCGGCTTGAACGAGCCGGCATTTTCTGCAATGTCAGCATTGAACCAAAGAGACGGCTAAAGTCTGATTTTTTGGCATTACCGGCCTCTTTCTGGCCATTCCAGCCATCGATTCGCCTGTCCGCTTCTGCGTGGAAATTTAACTCCCTGTCCACACGCCGTTTTTTCCCAATTCCCCCGAAAAGGTAGACAAACTCACCCATTTTCGGCAAACTCCGCTCCCCATGAAGAACATCCTGGTACTACACGGCCCCAATCTGAACCTGCTCGGCACGCGCGAGCCGGAAGTGTATGGTCGTGTCACGTTGGACGACATTAATACCAAGTTGTCTGCACTAGCACTGGCAAAGAGCGCAAAACTGGCTCATTTCCAAAGCAACGCCGAGTCGGCATTGGTGGACCGGGTGCAACTGGCGCGCACGGACGGTACAGACTTCATCATCATCAATCCGGCGGCGTTCACGCATACCAGCGTCGCGATACGCGATGCCCTGGCAGCGGTGTCCATCCCGTTCGTCGAGGTGCATCTATCCAACGTGTACGCCCGCGAGGCGTTCCGAAAAGAGTCCTATTTTTCCGATATCGCGGTCGGCGTCATCAGCGGTTTGGGAGCTACAGGCTATGAACTCGCACTGCAATTCGCACTACAACATTCTGTAAGGAGCTAAAAACATGGATCTGCGCAAGCTGAAAACACTGATCGAACTGGTCGAGAACTCGGGTATCGCCGAGCTGGAACTGACAGAAGGTGAAGAGCACGTACGCATTTCGCGCTCCAGTTCCGTTGCCTCACCCATGCAGCAATACTATGCTGCAGCTCCCCAAGCCGCACCAGCTCCGGCTGCCACACCCATCGCCGCGGCACCTGCCGCCCCGGCCGCGCCGGAAGGCCACGTCGTCAAATCGCCGATGGTGGGCAGCTTTTACCGCTCCCCGTCTCCCGGCGCCAAAGCTTTCGTCGACGTCGGCCAGAGCGTGAACGAGGGCGAGACGCTGTGCATCATCGAAGCGATGAAACTGCTGAACGAGATAGAGTCAGACAAGGCCGGCGTGATCAAGGCCATCCTCGTTGAAAACGGGCAAGCCGTCGAGTTTGGTCAACCACTGTTCATCATCGGTTAAAGCATCATGGCCGTATTCGAACGCAAACCCCGAACTCCAGCTCCGCCGGAGAAGCCAATCATGTTTGAGAAGATCCTCATTGCGAACCGGGGCGAGATCGCGCTACGCATCCAGCGCGCCTGCCGCGAGATGGGCATCAAGACCGTCGCCGTGCATTCCGAGGCGGATGCCGAAGCCAAGTACGTGAAGCTGGCCGACGAGTCCGTCTGTATCGGCCCGGCACCCTCCAGCCAGAGTTACCTGCATGTGCCCGCCATCATCAGTGCGGCGGAAGTGACCGACGCACAGGCCATCCACCCCGGTTACGGTTTCCTGTCCGAGAACGCCGACTTTTCAGAACGTTGCGAAAAATCCGGCTTCGTCTTCATCGGCCCGCGCGCCGAGACCATACGCCTGATGGGCGACAAGGTCTCCGCCAAGAACGCCATGAAGAAAGCGGGCGTGCCTGTCGTACCCGGCGTGGACGGTGCCCTGCCGGACGATCCGGCCGAGATCATGCGTATCGCCAAGTTCATCGGTTACCCGGTCATCATCAAGGCCTCCGGCGGCGGCGGCGGACGCGGCATGCGCGTGGTGCACACCGAAGCCGCACTGCTCAACGCGGTGACCATGACCAGGACGGAAGCGCAGGCCGCCTTCAACAATCCCATGGTGTACATGGAGAAGTTCCTGGAAAACCCGCGCCACATCGAGATCCAGATCCTGGCCGACCAGCACGGCAATGCGGTGTTCCTGGGAGAACGCGACTGCTCCATGCAGCGCCGCCACCAGAAGATCATCGAGGAAGCGCCGGCCCCGCTGCTCAACACCAAGTTGCGCGACAAGATCGGCGAGCGTTGTGCCGAGGCCTGTCGCAAGATCAATTATCGCGGCGCGGGCACGTTCGAGTTCCTGTACGAGAACGACGAGTTCTATTTCATCGAGATGAATACCCGCGTCCAGGTCGAACACCCGGTCACCGAGATGATCACCGGCATCGATATCGTCCAGCAGCAGATCCGCATCGCGGCCGGCGAAAAGCTGCCGTTCCGCCAGAAGGATATCCAGCTTCGCGGCCATGCCGTGGAATGCCGCATCAACGCCGAGCATCCTTACACCTTCGTGCCCTCGCCCGGACGCATCACCAACTGGCATGTGCCCGGCGGCCCCGGCATCCGCGTCGATTCGCATGTGTACAACAACTATTTCATTCCGCCGTATTACGATTCCATGATCGGCAAGATCATCGCTTACGGCGACACGCGCGACCAGGCGATCGCCCGCATGCGAACCGCGCTGTCCGAGATGGTGGTGGAAGGCATCAACACCAACATCCCGCTGCATCAGGAACTGATGAACGACGCGGCTTTCGTGCGCGGCGCGACCAGCATCCATTATCTGGAACACAAGCTGGCAGAGAAATCGAAAGGCAAATAGGCTGTGTCCTGGCTTACGCTGGCAGTGCGCGCCGAGGCCGACTATGCCGAAGCGCTGAGTGAGGCGCTGCTGGCGCGCGGCGCGCTGTCCGTGGACATGCTGGACGCGGATGCCGACACCCCCGATGAGCAGGCCATCTTCGGCGAACCGGGCGAACCCACTTCCACAGTCTGGCAACACAACCTGATCAACGCCCTGTTCGAGAGCGATGCCGATGTCGCAGGCATCCTGCAAGCCTGCTGCGCCGAACTCGGCATCGCCACCCTCCCCGAACATCACATCGACACCCTGGAAGAAAGCGACTGGGTACGCCTGACCCAGGCGCAGTTCGATCCCATCCGCATCTCGCAGCGCCTGTGGATCGTGCCGACCTGGCACACGCCGTCCGACCCCACGGCCATCAACATCGCGCTCGATCCCGGACTCGCCTTCGGCACCGGCAGCCATCCCACCACCAGGCTATGCCTGCGCTGGCTGGACGAGAACATCCGGGGCGGGGAAACGGTGCTCGATTACGGCTGCGGTTCCGGCATCCTGGCCATCGCCGCCATGAAGCTGGGCGAAGGCAAGGCGATCGGCGTGGATGTGGACGAACAGGCCGTGCAGGCCAGCCGCGACAACGCGCTGGCCAACCGGGTGCAGGCAGATTTCCATTTGCCGGAAGGAACCGCGCTGTCCCAATACGACGTCGTCGTCGCGAATATCCTGACCAATCCGCTGCGCGCGCTGGCGCCGTTGCTGGCGGCTGCCACCAGGCCGGGCGGACGGATCGTGCTATCCGGCATCCTCGCCGAGCAGGCTGAAGACGTGATGCGCATCTACGCTCAATGGTTTGACCTTGCGCCCGCCGTGTTGGAAGATGGCTGGTGTTGCTTGTCAGGTGTAAAAAGATGACAGAGATCACGCAATGTCCCCAATGCGGCACCCGTTTCAAAGTGACCGGGGCACAACTCGACGCGCATGACGGTCTCGTGCGTTGCGGACGTTGCCATGAAGTGTTCGACGCAAGCAAGCACTTGAACGACGACGAACCCAGTCCCCAGCAGCTCAGCTTGCCCATCGAACCCGAGATTCCGGCCGGCGAGGCCGATCTCACACCCATATATAACGTACCGGAACTGGAAAAGGAACCCACCACGCTGGCGCAGCAAGTCCAGTTCGTCGAGGAACTGACCGACGAAGTGCTGGAGATGCCCCCCAGAAAAACAAGCTGGATGGCGATCTTCGCGGGATTCCTGCTGGCGCTGACCCTGGTGGCACAGGCGACCTATTTCTTCCGCATCGAGATCGGCACCAGTCTGCCCGGCCTCAAACCGCTGCTTGAGGATTACTGCGCACTGCTTCAATGCACAGTCGCTTTGCCCCAGAAAGCAGACCTGGTCAGCATCGAATCGTCCGAATTGGAGTCCGATCCCAACCTGGGCAATATCGTCACGCTGCATGCCCTGATCCACAACCGTGCGCCTTACGCGCAGGCCTATCCCAGCCTGGAACTCACGCTCACCAGCGTGCAGGACCAGCCAATCGCCCGGCGCGTGTTCCGTCCGGCGGATTACCTGAAAGCGGGCCAGGACGAGAAGCAAGGCTTCCCTGCCAACCGGGACCTGGACATCAAGCTGCACCTGGATACCACCGATCTCAAGCCGTCCGGGTATCGCCTGTTCCTTTTCTACCCGCACTAGAACTTCCGGTATAATTCGCCCGCCGTTCAAACCGATTGGGAGAGAGTGCTGATGCATGGCACCGCCGAAGGCGCAACACCCGTAATCGCTCAGGCTCATGAACCAATCGGAACAGGCAAATCTGGAGAGCGTCAGGATCATTAAACTCGCGTAGCGAGCCTTTGTCCCCCTCGCCCATTTATGGGATAACCAGCGCTAAGCTGGCGAAGTTGGACAGCTTAGTCGAATGGCTAGCTGTTTCATCAGAGGGATGGGGAGAGGGGGTTTTGGCCACCGAAGGGGCACGCGGAATATCCGTAATCTCTCAGGTACCAAGGACAGATGGGGCGCAGCACGATTTCGTGCTGCGCCTTTTTTATTCTTGGTTACGACTGACCTGAAGGTAAGTCTCCACTGAATCTACATTCTGGAAAGAGGATTATGACGACCCTTAAACAAACGCCTCTAAACGCAACTCACCGTGCCATGGGCGCAAAGATGGTGGATTTCGGCGGCTGGGATATGCCGGTGAACTACGGTTCCCAGATCGACGAACACCACCAGGTGCGCAACGACTGCGGCATGTTCGACGTCTCGCACATGCGCGTGGTCGACATGAAGGGTGCCGGCGTGCGCAAGTTCCTGCGTTACCTGCTGGCCAACAACGTGGATAAATTGACCATGCCGGGCAAGGCGCTGTATTCGGCGATGTTGCGCCCGGATGGCCATGTGATCGACGACCTCATCGTCTACTTCATGACCGAAGAGTGGTTCCGTATCGTGGTGAACGCGGGCACGGCCGACAAGGATATCGCCTGGATGAAGGCGCAGGCCGCAGCTCATGCGCCTTCGCTGGACATCGCCGACCACCCCGAGCTGGCGATGATCGCCGTGCAAGGACCGCATGCACGCGAGAAAGTCTGGGAGGCTCTGCCCGGCAGCCAGGAATTGAGCGCAGGCCTGGTTCCTTTCAGCGCTGTGGAAATGGGCACCATGTTCATCGCTCGCACCGGCTACACCGGAGAAGACGGTTTCGAGATCATGCTTCCGGCCAAGGCCGCGCCCTTCTTCTGGAAGACGCTTGCGGAAAAAGGCGTCAAGCCCATCGGCCTGGGCGCACGCGACACGCTGCGCCTGGAAGCCGGCATGAACCTGTACGGACAGGACATGGACGAGACGGTCGGCCCGCTGGAATCCGGCCTCGGCTGGACGGTGGACCTGAAGAGCGAGCGCGACTTCATCGGCAAGGCCGCTTTGCTGGCGAACCCGCCAGGCAAGAAACTGGTCGGCCTGGTGCTGCTGGATCGCGGCGTGCTCCGCGGCCATCAACACGTCAAGACCGTGCATGGCGACGGCGAGATCACCAGCGGCAGCTTCTCCCCTACGCTGGAGAAATCCATCGCGCTGGCGCGCGTGCCGAACGGCGTGCAGGTCGGAGACACGGTGCAAGTCGAGATCCGCGACAAATTGTTGAACGCAAAAGTAGTGAAGTACCCGTTTGCCCGTAACGGCAAAGGTTTGATTTAAACATGTAGGGTGGGTACGTATTTGTGCCCACCATTTTGCCGCGTGGGCACACAAAACGTGCCTACCCTACGAGATTCTAAAAGGAGATTTGAATGAGCAACCCATCCAACCTGAAATACACCGCCTCCCACGAGTGGGTCAAGACCGAAGCCGACGGCACCATCACCGTCGGCATCACCCAGCATGCACAGGAACTGCTGGGCGACATGGTGTTCGTCGAAGCACCCGCCGCGGGGCGCAAGCTGAAAGCCAAGGAAGAGTGCGCCGTGGTGGAATCGGTGAAGGCGGCCGCCGACGTGTACGCCCCCGTGTCCGGCACGGTGACCGCCGCCAACGGCGAGCTGGATTCCGCACCGGAAGCCATCAACAGCGACCCCTATGGCGCCTGGATCTTCAAGATGAAGCCGGACAATGCGACCGATGTCGCGGCTTTATTGGATGCTGCCGCCTATCAAGCAGTCGTCGACAGCGAAGCACACTAAAGACCGGGAAGGGTAAAGAGGGAAGGGAGAAGGGTAACGCGTTTCGCGCACCTTGGGTTTTACCCTTCTCCCTTGAGCACCAAAGGTGCGATCCCTTTTCCCTTCCCATTCTTACTACCTTCTCCAGAAAGTTTTCACCATGTCCGAACAATTCGTTAATCGCCACAACGGCCCCAGCGCGCAAGACGCTCAGGCCATGCTGCATAAGATAGCTGCGCCCTCGCTCGACGCGCTGATCGACCAGACCGTGCCTGCCGCCATCCGGCTGAAGAAACCGCTGAACCTGCCGGACGGCATGAGCGAACACGCTTTCCTGCAGCACTTGCGCGGCATCGCGGCGAAGAACAAGTTGTACAGGAGTTACATCGGCCTGGGTTATTACGACACCGTGGTGCCGCCGGTGATCCAGCGCAACGTGCTGGAGAACCCCGGCTGGTACACCGCCTACACGCCTTACCAGGCCGAGATCGCCCAGGGGCGTCTGGAGGCGCTGCTGAACTTCCAGACCATGATCATCGACCTCACCGGCATGGAGATCGCCAACGCCTCGCTGCTGGACGAAGCCACGGCCGCCGCGGAAGCGATGACCATGCTGCACGGACTGCGCTCGCGCGAAGCCGCCGAACAGGGCAAGAACAGCTTCTTCGTGTCGAACGAGTGCTTCCCGCAGACCATCGAACTGCTGAAGACGCGCGCCAGGCCGCTTGGCATCGAGCTGGTGATCGGCGACTTCAGGACCGTGACGCTGAACGACAAGCTGTACGGCGCCTTGCTGCAATACCCCACCGCCGATGGCACCGTGCATGACTATGCCGACTTCGTGAAGCGCGCCAAGGAGCACGGCATGACCGTCGCCGTTGCCGCCGATATTCTGAGTCTGGTGTTGCTCACGCCGCCCGGCGAATGGGGTGCCGACGTGGTGTTAGGTTCGACACAGCGCTTCGGGGTGCCGATGGGTTACGGCGGCCCGCACGCCGCCTACTTCGCTTGCCGCGATGCGCACAAGCGCTCGATGCCGGGGCGCATCATCGGCGTGTCGGTGGATGCCGACGGTAACCCCGCGCTGCGCATGGCGCTGCAAACGCGCGAACAGCATATCCGCCGCGAGAAGGCCACTTCCAACATCTGCACCGCACAGGCATTGCTGGCGATCATGGCCAGCATGTACGCGGTGTATCACGGCGCCGACGGCCTGCGCGGCATCGCCGCACAAGTGCACCGCTCCGCCGCGGCATTGGCCAATGAATTGAAAAAGCTGGGCTACACCCTGGCAGACGGTACGTTCTTCGACACGCTGAAACTGATGCACACCGACAACGTGAAGCTGCATGCGCTGGCCGATGCGGCACAGATCAATTTCCGTTATACCGGCGATGGGTTGAGCATCTCGCTCGACCAGACCACCTCGGTCGACGACCTCAACGCCATCCTCGCTGTGCTCGCACAGGCTGCAGGCAAGGCCGCACCCACGCTCACCAACGCACAGGTCTCTGCCCAGACGCTGCTCGTAAGGCCCAGGCTGTCCCCCATCCTGACCCACCCGGTGTTCAACAGCTACCACTCCGAAACCGAGATGATGCGTTACATCAAGCGGCTGGAAAACAAGGATCTGTCGCTGACGCACTCGATGATCTCGCTGGGTTCCTGCACTATGAAGCTCAACGCGGCTTCCGAGATGCTGGCGCTGACCTGGCCTGCGTTCGCCAACCTGCATCCGTTCGTGCCGCTGGAACAGGCCGATGGCTATCAGGAAGTGATTGGCGGCCTGGATGCGGCATTGTCCGAGATCACCGGCTTCGCGCAGATGAGCTTCCAGCCCAATAGCGGCGCGTCCGGCGAGTACGCCGGTCTGCTGGTGATCCAGGCTTACCACCGTTCGCGCGGCGAGGAACAGCGCAACGTGGTGCTGATCCCCTCTTCGGCGCACGGCACCAACCCGGCCAGCGCGGCGATGTGCGGCCTGCATATCGTGGTCGTCAAGTGCGACAGCAAGGGCAACATCGACGTGGACGACCTGCGTGCAAAGGCGGAGGAACACAAGGCCGACCTGTCCTGCCTGATGGTGACCTACCCCAGCACGCACGGCGTATATGAGGAAAGCATCAAGGACATCACCGCGATCATCCACGCCAACGGCGGCCAGGTGTACATGGACGGCGCGAACATGAACGCGCAGGTCGGCCTGACCAGCCCGGGCAACATCGGCGCGGATGTGTGCCACCTGAATCTGCACAAGACCTTCGCGATCCCGCACGGCGGCGGCGGACCGGGCGCGGGCCCCATCGGCGTGGCGGAACATCTCGTGCCGTTCCTGCCATCGCACCCGGTGGTCAAGGTCGGCGGCACGCAGGGCATCCACGCGGTGTCCGCTGCGCCCTACGGCAGCGCGCTGATCCTGCTGATCTCCTATGGCTATATCAAGATGATGGGCGGCACAGGGCTCACCGAGGCCACACGCATGGCGATCCTGAATGCCAATTACATCAAGGAATCGCTGAAGGACCACTACGCCACGCTGTACAGCGGCGCAAACGGCCGCTGCGCGCACGAGATGATCCTCGACTGCCGTGACCTCAAGCGCGAAGGCATCGAAGTAACGGACATCGCGAAGCGGCTGATGGATTTCGGCTTCCACGCGCCGACCACTTCCTTCCCGGTGGTGGACACGCTGATGGTCGAACCGACCGAGAGCGAATCGAAGTCCGAACTGGACCGTTTCTGCGCCGCGATGATTGCCATTCGCGGCGAGATCGATGAGGTGCTTTCCGGCAAGGCGGACAAGAAGGACAATGTGCTCAAGCATGCGCCGCATACCGCGAAAGCTGTGGTGGCGAATGAGTGGAAGCGCCCCTATTCGCGCGAACAGGCGGCATTTCCCCTGCCCTGGGTGCGGGATAACAAATTTTGGCCGAGCGTGGCGCGGGTGGATAATGTGTACGGCGACAAGAATCTGGTTTGCGCGTGCCCGCCGATATCCAGCTACATCTGATTACCCCGTCATTCCGGCGAAGGCCGGAATCCAGCGGGTTTATTCAATATGCTTTTGGATCTTGTCCTCGCTGCGCGAGGGCCTGTTTTATCAAACTGGATTCCGGCCTTCGCCGGAATGACGGAAACTCTAGGAGACGCATCATGGCCAAAGAAAAAAATGAAAAGCCCGCCACTACCCTCGGCGGTGCGCCCGTCACCCTGTTCGGCACTTTTCCGGCTGTCGGACAGACAGCGCCTGACTTCACCCTCGTCGATAAAGACCTGAAGGATGTCTCGCTGCAGGACTTCGCGGGAAAGCGCAAGGTGCTCAACATCGTGCCCAGCCTGGACACCGCGGTATGCGCCACTTCCACGCGCAAGTTCAATGAAGCCGCGGGCAAGCTGAACAACACCGTGGTGCTCGTGATCTCCGCCGACCTGCCGTTCGCCATGAGTCGCTTCTGCGTGGCAGAAGGTTTGCAGAACGTTGTCACTTTGTCGCTGATGCGCGGTCGCGATTTCATGCGCAACTACGGCGTGAAGATCGCCGATACGGCTTTGTCGGGCGTGACTGCGCGTGCCGTGCTGGTGCTGGACGACAAGGACCGCATCATCCGCGCCGAACTGGTGGACGACATCACCCACGAACCGGATTACGACGCGGCGCTGGCTGCGCTGGACAAGAGCGATCCGGTTGTGGCTCCCTGACTTCCTGCTCTTCCGACAAACGCCATGGAGCGATCCATGGCGTTTGTCTTTGGATAGGATCTATTAATCCGGCACGGCGAAGTCAGAAGTCCGTATATGGACTCCACCTCGTTTGCAAGTAAATCGTTTCCTGGCTGTAGGTTCGACTGCTCACGTATATCCGGTCTCTAACTGCAGCTTCCTCTTTTGAGGTGCTGGACCCTGATGGGCTATTCGCGCGCTGGCT
>DAIDAJ010000113.1 GCA_027310665.1 Sideroxydans sp.
AGCCAGCGCGCGAATAGCCCATCAGGGTCCAGCACCTCAAAAGAGGAAGCTGCAGTTAGAGACCGGATATACGTGAGCAGTCGAACCTACAGCCAGGAAACGATTTACTTGCAAACGAGGTGGAGTCCATATACGGACTTCAATGTCATCTGGCCGGATTTGCAGCGCATGCGGTCTGCATCAGCACTGTCATCGATATGAGAAGATATTCCAGCGACTCCCTATTCAGGACTTCGATTTTATCCACGACTCGATCAGTGCCGCATCCATCGCGCCGGACTTGCGCGCGATCTCTTTCCCGCCCCTGAACAGGGCCAGGGTCGGAATGCTCTGGATGTTGTATTGCGCGGCGATCTGCTGCGCTTCTTCCGTGTTCAGTTTGGCGACTCGCAATTCCGGCTCCAGGCGTTGCGCAGCCTTTTCGTAGGCGGGCGCCATCATGCGGCAGGGGCCGCACCACGGCGCCCAGAAGTCCACCAGCACAGGGATGTCGTTGCGCGAGATGTGCAGCATGAAGTTCTGCTCGGTCAGTTCGACCGGGTGTGCCGTGAACAAGGCCTGCTTGCACTTGCCGCAGGTGGGTTGTTCGGAGAGTTTTTCGGCTGGAACTCGGTTCACTGCATCGCAATGCGGGCAGACGATATGTTTGGAGTCGCTCATGATGACCTCTGTTAATCAGGAATCTCTAATATGCGGAGTGTGTCACAAAATTTCAATAGGGCGAAATCCGCATCGACAGATCGACGGCCTTGATGTCCTTGGTCAGCGCGCCGATCGAGATGCGATCCACCCCGGTCTCCGCGACCAGGCGCACATTCTCCAGGGTGATACCACCGGAAGCTTCCAGTTCCGCTCGCTTTGCGGCATGGTTCACCGCGAGGCGCATGTCAGCCATCGAGAAATTGTCGAGCAAGATGAGTCGCGCCCCCGCATTCATGGCCTCGTCCAGCTGCGCTAGGGTCTCCACCTCGATCTGGATCGGCAGACCCGGCGGTGTGATCCGGAACGCATGCTCCATGACCCTGCCGATTCCGCCGGCCGCCGCGATGTGGTTCTCCTTGATGAGCACGCCATCGAACAGACCGATGCGCTGGTTGTGTCCGCCGCCCACTTTGACTGCATGTTTTTCCGCGAGGCGCAGGCCGGGCAGGGTCTTGCGCGTATCCATGATCTTGGCGTGCGTGCCGCTGGCCGCTTCGACGTAGCGTCGGGTCACCGTGGCGACGGCAGAGAGCGTCTGCAGGAAATTCAGCGCCGGACGTTCGGCGGTGAGCATGGCTCGCGCATTGCCGTGTATCTCGCACAGGACATGGTTCGCCTCGACCGTGGCACCTTCCTGAGCCTTCCAGCTGATCTTGCAGTCAGGGTCGAGCGTGAGGAAGCATTCCTCGAACCACAGCGTGCCGCACAGCACTGCGGCCTCGCGCGTGATGACAGTGGCGCGCGCCTGCGCATGTTCCGGGATCAGTTGTGCGGTGAGGTCGTTGTCGTAACCGTCTTCCGTCAAGGCAGCGATGACGTTGGCGCGAATGGTGTGTGCGAGTGGCATGTGGGGCATGGTACATATCCTTGGATGGGGGCGTAGTATAAGGGAAGGAACGGGGGGTTGAAATCGCCGCGGGCTGCCCCATCTATGGGTCAGTTCAGATATTCCATCAAGGAGTGCATCATGCGTTTCGAAAAATTCACCACCAAGCTGCAGCAGGCCCTGTCCGATGCCCAGAGCCTGGCCGTGGGCGGCGACAACCAGTTCATCGAGCCGCAGCACCTGCTGCTGGCCTTGCTCAACGATGCCGAGAGCGGAGCAGGTTCGCTGCTCGCGCGCGCCGGGGGCAATGTCAATGCGCTGAAGACTGCGCTCAGCGATGCCGTGTCGCGTCTGTCAAAAGTGGAAGGGACCAGCGGCGAAGTGCAGGTCGGGCGCGACCTGTCCAACCTGTTCAACCTCACCGACAAGGAAGCGCAGAAGCGCGGCGACCAGTTCATCGCCAGCGAGATGTTCCTGCTGGCGCTCACCGGCGACAAGGGCGAATGCGGCCGACTGCTCAAGCAGCACGGCGTGACGCGCGCACCGCTGGAGCAGGCCATCAATGCTGTGCGCGGCGGCGAGTCGGTCGGTTCGCAGGAAGCCGAAGGCCAGCGCGAAGCGCTGAAGAAATACTGCATGGACCTCACCGAGCGCGCACGCCAGGGCAAGCTCGACCCGGTGATCGGACGCGACGACGAGATCCGTCGCGCCATCCAGGTGCTGCAGCGCCGCACCAAGAACAATCCCGTGTTGATCGGAGAGCCCGGCGTGGGCAAGACCGCAATCGTCGAAGGCCTGGCGCAGCGTATCGTCAACGGCGAAGTGCCGGAGACCCTGAAAGGCAAGCGCGTGCTGTCGCTGGATATGGCAGCGCTGCTGGCCGGCGCGAAGTATCGCGGCGAATTCGAGGAGCGCCTGAAATCGGTGCTCAAGGAGTTGTCGCAAGACGAAGGCAAGAACATCGTATTCATCGACGAGCTGCACACCATGGTCGGCGCGGGCAAGGCGGAAGGTGCGATGGATGCGGGCAACATGCTCAAGCCGGCACTGGCACGCGGCGAGTTGCATTGCGTCGGTGCGACCACGCTGGACGAATACCGGAAATACATCGAGAAGGATGCCGCGCTGGAACGCCGTTTCCAGAAGGTGCTGGTGGACGAGCCTTCCGTCGAATCGACCATCGCCATCCTGCGCGGCTTGAAAGAGAAGTATGAAGTGCACCACGGCGTGGTGATCACCGACCCCGCCATCGTGGCGGCGGCGGAACTGTCGCACCGCTATATCACCGACCGCTTCCTGCCCGACAAGGCCATCGACCTCATCGATGAAGCCGCATCGCGCATGAAGATGGAGATCGACTCCAAGCCGGAAGTGATGGACAAGCTCGAACGCCGCATGATCCAGTTGAAGATCGAGCGCGAGGCGGTGAAGAAGGAAAAGGACGAGGGCTCGAAAAAGCGTTTCGCCCTGATCGAGAGCGAGATCAAATTGCTGGAGCGCGAGTACGCCGACCTTGAGGAGATATGGAAGGCGGAGAAGGGCGCAGCGCAGGGTGCGGCCAACGTGAAGGAAGAGATCGAGAGCGCGCGCGCCGAGATCGTCAGGTTGCAGCGCGAAGGCAAGCTGGAGAAAGTGGCCGAGATCCAGTACGGCAAGCTGCCGCAACTGGAAGCCAAATTGAAGGAAGCCGCGCAGCGCGAAGCCGAAGGCGGCGCGAGCAAGAACCGCTTGCTGCGCACCCAGGTCGGTGCGGAAGAGATCGCGGAAGTGGTGAGCCGCGCGACCGGCATTCCCGTGAGCAAGATGATGACGGGCGAGCGCGACAAGCTATTGCACATGGAAGACAAGTTGCACGAGCGCGTGGTGGGGCAGGACGAGGCGGTGCGCCTCGTGTCCGATGCCATCCGCCGTTCGCGTTCCGGCCTGTCCGACCCGAACCGCCCCTACGGTTCGTTCCTGTTCCTGGGCCCCACCGGCGTGGGCAAGACCGAGCTGTGCAAGGCGCTGGCCGGCTTCATGTTCGATTCTGAAGACCACCTGATCCGCATCGACATGAGCGAGCACATGGAGAAACATTCCGTCGCGCGCCTGCTCGGTGCGCCGCCCGGCTATGTCGGTTACGAGGAAGGCGGCGGGCTGACAGAGGCTGTTCGCAGGAAGCCCTATAGCGTCATCCTGCTGGATGAAGTGGAGAAGGCACACCCGGATGTGTTCAACGTGCTGCTGCAGGCGCTGGACGACGGGCGCATGACCGACGGCCAGGGCCGCACCGTTGACTTCAAGAACACGGTGATCGTGATGACCTCTAACCTGGGTTCGCAGATGATCCAGCAGATGTCGGGCGACGATTACCAAGTGGTCAAACTCGCGGTGATGGCCGAGGTGAAGACCTACTTCCGCCCCGAGTTCATCAACCGCATCGACGAGGTCGTGGTGTTCCACGCGCTGGACGAGAAGAACATCAAGTCCATCGCACGCATCCAGTTGCAGTATCTGGAGCAACGCCTGGCCGCGATGGAGATGAAACTGACCATCAGCGATGCCGCGCTGGCAGAGATCGCCAACGCCGGCTTCGATCCGGTGTACGGCGCGCGTCCGCTGAAGCGGGCCATTCAGGCGCAGCTGGAGAACCCGCTGGCCAAGCAGATCCTCGAAGGCCGCTTTGCCGCCAAGGACACCATCAAGGTGGACTGCAAGGCAGGGGTGATGCGCTTCGACAAAGGGTAAAATCCGCCGCGACCATGAAAGGGAGCGGAGAGCGGTGATGGGATCGCCCGTCGAGATCAGGATGCCGAAATATCCCGAATGCTGGACAAGCTGCGGGAACTGCGCGAACGGTGATATCGTCGTGCAAAGCGTGCTGGTCTCGCCGGGCGGCACCGTGAAAAGGGACGACACCCTCATCGTTCTGGAGACCGGGAAGGTCGCGATCGACATCCCGTCTCCCTATGACGGAACCATCACCGAGGTGCGGGTGCAGGAATACGACCCCATCGGCGAAGGAGAAGTCATCGCCCTGATCGAAGTGGTCTGAGCCTTGCTCGCGCGGGGTGGTGCGCGCCACAACGGGTATTGCTGGAACTTTTTATATACATTCGGAAAACCAGATGCAGATCAAATATGTGTTGAACTCCCCGGCCAACCCTCCCGGCCCGTTGCGCAAGCTGACAGGTCTGGTGGTGACGGTGGCGATCCTTGGCCTGGTGCTGATGTTCTCGGCCGCGTTGCTGGTGATCATCGCGATCGTCGGCGCCATCGCCTGGGGGTATCTGTGGTGGAAGACGCGTGAGGTCAGGAAACAGATGCGCGACTTTCAGGCTCAGGCAACGCAACGGGCAGAAATGGCGAGCAATGACGCCGTGTTTGAGGGCGAAGTGATCCGCGTGGTCGAGCCGGCGAACGAGAAGCATTAAGCGGGCTTTGTCGTCGCGCGAGCGACGGGCAGTTCTGCGGAAAGCAGGGCGCTAGCCGTCGCTCAAACGGGAACCCGCGCCCATCCCTCCATCAGGCATCGCGCGCTCCGACTCATCACCGCCCTGGTGACAGTCCATACGCCGTCCTCACACGCCGCACTTGCACCCACCGACAACGATCCGGACGGATGACCGAAGCGGATCTCGTCACGCCGCTTGCCGACGTTGCGCTCGATGAGCGTTCCCGGTATGGCTACCGCGCATGTACACGGCAGGGATCCTCAACCGGGTCATGATTGCGTGCCGGTACGAACGATGGATTTGTTCCGTGATTCTTTCGCCGCCCGCGCCCGCAACTGCCCGCATGCACCTTCGACTTCCTGCCCGGCCGAATCGCGCACCCTGCAGTAGACTCCTTGCCGATTGAGCGTGTGCTCCATCGTCGCGAGCCGTTCCGGGGAAGGGCGGCGATAGTCGAGTCCGTCGACTTCATTGAAGGGAATGAAATTCATGACCGCGTATTTCCCGGAAAGGAGCCGGGCGATATTCTCCACCTCGTCATCGCTGTCGTTGACGCCCTCGATCAATGTCCATTGGTATTGAACCGGATAGCCGGTGGCGAGCGCATACAGCTCGGCGCGCTCCACTAGTTCTTCGATTGCGACAGGCGGCGCATGCGGCAACAATTTCTTGCGCAGTGCCGCATCGGTGGTGTGCAGGGAAAGAGCCAGCGCAGGTTTTACTTTTTCCATCGGTAGCCGTTCAAACACCCGCACATCTCCCACCGTGGAGAAAACCAGATTCTTGTGACCGATGTTGCCCTGCGTGCCCAGCAACTGGATCGCCTCCAGCACGTTGTCGAGATTGTGGGCCGGCTCGCCCATGCCCATGAATACCACCTTGCTCACGGCGCGGCGTTTGCGCGCGAGCACCACCTGGGCGACGATCTCGGCGCTGCCGAGCTGGCGCAGCAAGCCGTCGCGGCCGCTCATGCAGAACACGCATCCCACGGCACAACCCACCTGCGTCGAGACGCACAGGCCGCCGCGCGGCAGCAGCACGCTCTCCACCATCTGGCCATCGGCCAGTTCGACCAGCAGCCGTGCGACGCCTTCGTTACGGGACGATGCGCGCGCAATGTTTGCCCCGTGGGATGGGGAGAGGAAACTGTCATGTCGACCGCGACAGCTGACGGGATGTTCGCTGTGCAGCCGCGCCAGTCCATCCAATTCCGCTTCGATGCCGGGCAACTCGTCGCGTAGCGCGAGAGGAAAGAAAGTCTCGGCGGGACTGCCCTTCCTGTCGTACGAGCAGACTTGGCTCCAGCCGCGAAACAGGCGATCTTCGTGGCATGGTTTGGCGCCGAGATCACGCAGGCGTTGGCGCAGCTCTGCGATACGTATCGGGGAAGCCGGTTTCGCATTGGAAGATTGAAACAGGACAGGAGTGTGAGAATCGGGATTCAAAGTGAGTTCGCAAATGATTACGGGGAGTCCTGCTGGATTTTAACCCAAGCCCCGATCGGGGATGCATCAAGGAGATGCCCGTGCGCGGGCCTTAAAAGACTGGCGAACCGGATCGCTGAAAATCGCGATCCCAACCCGCTCGATGCGGCACGTTTGATTCGCCGTGAAATAGAGATAACCTTTTCATATCCATGGGCATATACTGTCCATATTGTTGTTTGTACTCAAAGCAGCCAACCTCTCTCGCCGAAGTTACGACGATTGCTTTATGTTTCTTATCGCTAACCATGAAAGGAAAATAACATGAGCAAGCTTCGCATAGTGTCACTTACCATCGGATTGGGCGCCTTGTTTGCCGATATCGGCCTGTCATATGCCGCCGGCAGCAATGAACCCATCCAGCCTCTCGTTGCAGCAAAACCCAGGGACGTACGGCTTGTCGAACTTGGCAAGCAGCTTTTCTTCGACCCCCGTTTGTCGAAATCCGGATTCATATCCTGCAACTCCTGCCACAACCTTTCGATGGGAGGCAGCGATAACCTCAAGACTTCCGTCGGCCATAACTGGCACCAGGGCCCGATCAATTCGCCGACAGTGTTGAACTCCAGCATGAATCTCGCCCAGTTCTGGGATGGGCGTGCGCCGGACCTCAAGGCCCAGGCTGGCGGTCCCATCGCCAATCCGGGTGAAATGGCGTTCACTCACGAGCTCGCTGTCAGTGTCCTGCAGTCCATCCCGGGTTACGTTGCGGAATTCAAGACCGCCTTCGGCTCCGACAAGGTCAATATCGACGAGGTGACCAGCGCCATCGCCGCGTTCGAGGAAACGCTGGTCACTCCCGACTCGCGTTTCGACAAGTGGCTGAAGGGCGACAAGAAGGCGTTGAACAAGGAAGAGCTCGATGGCTATACCCTGTTCAAGGACAGCGGCTGTACTGCCTGCCACAATGGGTCCGCCGTAGGCGGCAATTCCTACCAGAAGCTGGGTGTGGTCGAACCCTACAAGACCACCAACACTGCGCAGGGCCGCTTTGCAGTAACCGGCATCGATGCTGACCGTTTCTATTTCAAAGTACCGACGCTGCGCAATGTCGAACTCACCTATCCGTACTTCCACGATGGCGAGGCAGCGACACTCAAGGACGCGGTCAACACCATGGCGCGCATTCAATTGGGCAAGCAATTTACCGACGATGAAAACCGCAAGGTGGTCGCCTTTCTGAAGACACTGACCGGCAAACAGCCATCGTTCAAGCTGCCTCTCTTGCCGCCGTCATCCGACAGCACTCCACGTCCGCAACCTTTCGACAATCCACCGAAATAAGCTGTGGGGGCCTCCGGCCCCCATTCTCTTTTTCACAACGCAAACCAACATGTATCCGTTGGTTTGCTGCAATTTCCCGACAGACTGCGCCGGCATAAAAAGCCGGAACATCCGCCCCCTGCATGTGGCACACGCCGGCTGAAGCTCGCGATCCGGAGGCGGATAGCAAACAGTCGCGCCATGCGGATACTGGAGCGACGCTTAGTCGCGAGGGATACGATCAAGGTGATCGCCGAGAGAAGCTGGCCATTGCCTCTATTGACAGCGTGCAGGTCGGCACGTACTGTGCACGCTTGGTTCGTGACCGTGGTTCAATCGTCTGTCAAGTGCGCTCGCCGAATGGAACGAACTGCTGCGCACGATAAACTGCAAAAGGGGGCATCGTGTCAGACACGCATCGCACGCAATTCGCATCTATCGAAAAAATTCCCGCCGCTTTATGCCTGGCGCTCTGTCTTGCCAGCGGCTTTGCGCATGCGGACGACGGCGCTTTGGCAAGGGAAGCCAACGCCGCCCTTGCTCAGAAGGATTACAACAGCGCATTCCCCAAGTTCCTCTCCCTGGCCCAACACGGAAACGCAACGGCCCAGTTTAACGTGGGTGCTTTCTATATCAATGGGCAAGGCGTCCAGAAGGACGAAAAGCGGGCCTATGAATGGTTCGCAAAATCGGCCGCACAGGGAAATGCGCCTGCCCTGCAGATACTGCAAAGCGCCGCGGCAAAAGGAAATGAGGATGCGAAAAGCGAGCTGAACAAGATCCAGCCCAAACCCGCATCCGCGCCGACTCTAGCACAGGCACCTTCGCCGCAGGCACCAGCGGCTCCCCGGGACGAGAAGACGCTCTTGACGGAAGCAAACACTGCGTTGTCCCAGAAGGATTACAACAGCGCATTCCCCAAATTCCTCGCCCTCGCCCAGCAGGGCAATGCCGTAGCCCAATTCAACGTGGGTGCTTTCTATTTCAATGGGCAAGGCGTCCAGAAAGACGAGAAGCAGGCTTACGAATGGTTCGCAAAATCGGCGGCGCAGGGGAATGCCCGCGCCATCGAAGTGATGCAAAACGCGGCAGCGAAGCAGAAAGAGACAGCGGCAGCAAAAAGCGTCCTTGTGGCGCCTGCACCGTCCACGGCAGCCGCCGCGCCGCGCGCGGCATCAGCACGGCAGCGCGAATCTTCCGGGTCCGGGTTTACGCTTGGCGTAAGCGCTGGGGCCACATCGAAGATCACCGGCGTAAGCAACTCGTCTTCATTTGGCTTGCTGGCAGGGTACAGATTCGATCCGAGCTGGGGCGTGGAGCTGGCTTATAACTCGCTCTACCGGAATGCGAATGCCAATACCCTGTTATCGGCGACCTATCCGGGAACGACCGGGACCTTTGACCTGAGTTCCGTCAGTGCGGTGGGGCAATATATCTATAGCCTGGGCAGCAACGTGTCCCTGATCGGGAACCTCGGCGTGCACTCGTCGAGCTACAAACTCAACAGCTCAGGCAGCGGCGCGAAGTCGGGGAGTTCCAGCGGTTTGGTCGTGGGGGGCAAGGTTCAGTACGACCTGACCCAGAGCCTCGGCATACGCGGCGGGTTCGACACCTATACCGAGAGCGGCGGAATGACAGGCAATGTCACGGAAATCGGGATCGCTGTGATCAACAGGTTCTAGCCCCGATGGTTCTGCCGCATCAGTTGGTGGACACCCTCATCAGCCAGTACATGACCACCGCGCCCACGAAGACGCCTGCGATGAAGATGCGGAGTGCGATCGAAGCGCTTGTTTCTGGCCTGGCTTTTTCTTCGGGCGGTTGTATCGCTTCCCACTCGCCGATTATCTGCGTGGCCGCGGCGTAATCTTCGTCGGCAACAAGCACGCGCACAAAGCCCGTCGCCGCGAGTTCGCCGATACCTCCCTGCAAATACTCTCCCGTGATACGCCCTGGGATGCCCCGCTGCTCAAGCAGGTTCAGGATCATGTGAGCGTCCAGCCCGGTGGAGGCTTCATAAACGCATTTCATCTGTCACTTCTCCCTGCCGCCGCGCCGCTCAACCGGCGCGTTGAACTTCCGGATGTTTTCCTCGGCCTGCCTGAGCGCGGTGAGATCGTGGACGATGGCCAGCAGTCTTCCGATGCCATCTTCCGCCGTGAGCAATTGCAGCGTGACTTCCACCGGATAGGTGCTGCCATTCTCGCGAGCCTGGACGGTCTGATAGGTGATCGACTCCTGCTCGCCGCGGCGCAACTTTTCGAGCATCGTCCCGAAGGTTTCGATGCCGGGCTCCGGCTGCAATCCGAATATCGTCATCTTCTGCAGTCGCTCCAGCGTGTAGCCGAGATTCTCCTGCGCTGCATCGTTTGCGTAGGTGAGCTGCAACGTTTCGGTATCGAACATGAAGATCTCGTTCTCGCTGCGCTCACGGAGAGCATGTTCATAGTGGCGCCGGAGCTCCTCGCGGCGTTTTTCCACGGACCATGCACGGCGCTGGAACCTCAGATTGTAGAAGGCGAACGCGCATGCCAGTGCGAGCGCGATCACAAAGTAGGGCGCATGCATCTCGCGCCACCACACCGCCCTGATCTCCGTCGCGGGCATCTCGACGAACAGCGTGAGCGGATAGTGCTGCAGGCGGCGCATCACCAGCAAACCTGTCGTCTTGCCGTCGCTGTTCCGCATTTCGGTCTTCCATAGCGCAGGGCGCCTGTTTGCCCGCAGATATTCGGCCATCGCGCCCTCGACGGGCTTGCCATAAAGCTTGTCCAGGCCGGCGGCATCCGGTTCGGGATAGCGGCTCACCAGATACCCGTCATTGCGCACCAGGCCCAGCGCGGCGATCCTGGGGGTGACCGAATCTATCCAGTAACGTTGCATCATGTCGACCGGCAGGTTGGCGCTGATGATGTATGCCAGCTTGCCCGCGGGGTCGCTAACGGCATAGCGTGCAGAGACGACCCAGCTCTTGTCTATATTTCCCGTGACGGGCCGGCCGATGGCGAAGGGGGAACCTTGCCGCAGCTCGTCGCGAATCTGCCTGAATGCAGGGTCGGCGGCGAGCGTGGGCATATCCGGCTGGTTGGGGGTCGCTCCAGTCAGCAAGACCTTGCCATCGCCGCGGATCAGCATCACATTGTCCAGTTCGGTGTGCAGATTCTGGAATCGCCTGACCAATGCAAATGCACGGTCGAGGTCGGGCTTTTTGCGCGTGGCGGCCAGATCCGCGCCCAGGCTCTGCATGCCGATCCCGAGCTGGGTGAAGTAGATGTCGATGGAGTTTTCGCTCAGGGCGGCGATCGTCGCCAGTTGAGCGGCCTGTTCGGCTTTGGTGTCCCGCCAGGATTGCGAGACCAGGAAGGCGGCGTAGGCAAGCAGCGTAAATACCAGCAACGTTGCCGAATACTGCAGAATCCGACCGGGCCGTTGCCCACTGCTTGTATTGATCATGTGTGTCTTTCACGCGATGACGGGTGGCGCAGATGCTGAATGCGCTTTGAACCGGAGTCAAGGGGAAAGGGGCTTTGAAATTGTTGCGGCGCGAGCCAGTTCTTCCGTCGTCGATTTGGCGCTATCATCCGACCATTCCACTCGGGAGTTCTTCTCATGCAAACGCGCAAGCCCATCAATATCCCCGTCGTTGCCGCCCCCATGCAGGAAAGCGACACGGCCGAAACCAGCTGTTCCAACAGCGAGATCGTCGCGCTGATGGTGCTGGGCGACAGCATGGCGCCGGAGTTCATCGAGGGCGAGATCCTGGTCATCGAAACGGGCGCGCCCGCAACGGATGGCTTGTTCGTGATCGGATCGGCGGACGGGGAGTTCATCTTCCGCCAGCTCAAGCGCGACGACCAGGGCGGCTGGTGGCTGCACGCGCTCAACCCTGCCTATCCCGACATTGCGATCGCGGGCCCGGATACGATCAAGGGCGTGGTCACCCACAAGAAGAGGCCCGGCTCGCGCAAGTCAGTCAAATACTACGTACCGCATTAGGCCCACTGATTCCATTTCTCAATCAATAGTGAATCGGTGGCATCCCCTCTCCCGCAGGCGGGAGAGGGTTAGGGTGAGGGCTGTTGAGTTGAAAACCGTTTTGATTCAGCCCACCACCCCTCATCCCCACCCCTTACACCCGCAAGAGG
>DAIDAJ010000116.1 GCA_027310665.1 Sideroxydans sp.
CATTGGGATACAGCGATTGCGGGTCGCCCAGCACTTCCAGCTTGACCAGGCTGTGCCCGTCCAGCCGTTCGCGCGCCAGGCGCAGTGTGCGTACCGCATCGTCGGCGGTGTAGCAGCCCGCGGTATTCGGGAGGTAGGTGAATTTCGACATCGGCACCGAGTCGAGCAGGTTGGGCTCGTTGGCCTTCTGGCCGAGGTTGGTGCGACGGATCGCCACCGTGACGATCTCCGCACCGCTGGCGTCCAGCGCCGCGCGCGTTTCGGTGAAGTCCTTGTACTTGCCGGTGCCGACCAGCAGACGGGAGGAATAGCTTTTACCGGCGATGATTAATTTGTCGTTCATTTAAGTCTTTCAGATGATTGATTGAAGCCGCATGATCGTTCGGCTAAACGTCAAGCCGTTCAATCGGGCTGTTGCCTAGCCGCCGCCGACTGCGACGACAATTTCGAGCTTGTCACCCGCCGCCAACTGCCGCTCGGCGAAAGTGCTGCGCGGGACGATCTCGCCATTGCGCTCGAGCGCAATGCGTTTGCCGGTCAGCCCCATCACTTCGATGAGCGCGGCAACAGTCGCGTTCGCTGGAATTTGGCGCGCTTCGCCATTGATGCTGACGGTGATCACTTTGCTATTGTTGCCCATGATAGAATCTGCGCCGCATTCTACTATAAGCGGGTGTAGTTCAATGGTAGAACGGCAGCTTCCCAAGCTGCATACGAGGGTTCGATCCCCTTCACCCGCTCCATTCGCATGGCCCCGTCCAGAAACCCGATTACTGTTCCGATATGGTGCTTCATGTCGCCAAATTCGTTGTGGCTGCCGGGCATCAGCAGCAGCTGTACCTGTTTGCCCTCGCGATTTGCATATATTTCCTGGGCTTCGCTCATCGGCACCGTTTCGTCCCCGATGCCGTGAACCAGCAGTACGGGACAGTTCACCGCACGGATGGTGCGCGCGGGTGCGATGACGTCGAAACGGTAGCCGATGACGCGTTGCACGTAGAAAAGGATATAGGCGCCCAGCGGCCAAAACGGAATCCGCCTGGATTTCAGCCAGCGACGCATCATGTCCGCAGGGTGCGCAAATGCGGAAAGGCTGACGGCAGCAGCAAGATCATGCCGTTGTGCAGCCAAAAGCAGTGCGGCACCCGCACCGACAGAATGGCCGACGACGCCGATGCGCGTTTCATCCACGTCGCGCTGAACTTGCAGCCATTCCAGCGCGCTTTCCAGGTCCGCGGCAAAGCGTGGCAGGGAAGCAAAACTGTCGCCATCGCTGCGTCCATGACAGCGCGCGTCGAAGAACAGCAGCGCATAGCCAGCCTCGTGCAGCGGCTTGGCCAGGGGCAACATCATTTCGGCATTGCCGCCCCAGCCGTGAAGAATAGCCAGCGCCGGCGCACGTTCACCGGCGGGGACGAACCAGCCGAACAGGGTCTTGCCGCGCACGGCGTGAATTTTCACTTCACGCCAGGGCACATCGCAGGGTACGCCGCTTTCGCGCAGGCGCGGCGCGGTCAGGCCGGCACGAATCAGGTAGTTGAGGACAAGCGCAGCCAGGACGCCGACCGACAGCAGACCGAAAAACCATAGCGTCGCTTGGGAGATATTCACTGCGTATGCCTTGCGTGCATCACCGGATCAACGAAACTCGCGCAGGTAATGCTGCTCGAAATAGCGCTTCGCCCAGTGGAACAAACGCGATGATGGCAGTACCCAGTTACGCTTGGGATCGCGATAGACAAGTATTCCGACATCGACGCTGTCGACGATGCAGATCAGTTCGGTACGCGGGCGCGCGGCGGGTGCCTTGCCTGCGAGTGCCAACAGCAGGTTCTCGGCCGCAGCGCGCGCTTGCAGGTCAGCCATATGCGCCTGTTTCGGCAACCAGTCCGGTCCCGGATAACTGCCCGCATCTCCGGCCACGAACACACGCTCCGTACCCTTGACCGCACAGAATTCATCGGCCGGAAAGAAGCCGCCGTCGGACAGCGCGATGCCGCTGTTTTCCGCCCACGCCGGGCCGGTGAGTCCGGGCATGAACAGGATGAGGTCGGCAGGTATTTCAGCCGCTTCCGTGCTCACACCTGTTGCGGAGAAGCCCTTGATCTTGTGTCCGAGTTGCGTGGCCACATCGCGCCGCTTCATCTCGGCGAGTAAACCTTTTACGGCTTTCTCGCCCAGGCGCTTGCCCGGCTCGGCAGCGGAGTTGAAGAACGTCAGTTGAAAGCGTTCGCGCTTGCCCTGTTGGCGCAGCCAGGTATCCACGCCGAACAACAGTTCGAACATCGGTCCGCCGCGCATCGCGGAAGGTTCCTTCGGGTTGGTGCCGAAGCCGAATGCGATGCTGCCGCCATCCATTCTGCGCAGCCGCCGGCCGATGGCTTCCGCGGCAGGCACGCCCTCGCACAAGGTCAGCGCGTGCTCGATGCCCTGCATGCCTTTGAGGAAACGCCCGCCGGTGGCGATGATAAGTGCGTCGTTCTCGATCTCGCCGCCGTCGGTCAGCACGGTGCGCCCGCCATTTCTCAGGCCGGTCACGCTGCCGGATATATGCTCGATGCGGTATTTCTTCAGGAAATGCGCCAGCGGAATGATCAGGTCCGAACCTTTTCTGATGCCGGGCGGTATCCAGATCAGGCTGGGCAGATAAACAAATTCCGCATTTGGGGAGACCAATGCGATGTTGGCTTCGGGGGCGCGCTTTCGCAGTTCGCGGGCTGCGGTCAGCGCGGCAAAACCGGCACCCAGGATGACGATGCGGGCAGATTCATGGGGCATGTAGAGTCTCCGGCAATAGTAAGGGGATGTGCCGAGAGCCGATCAGCGGATACGCCAGGAGGCATGACAGCTCACGCAAGCGCTGGTCAGGTTGGGCAACAGCGCCAGCGCGCGGTCGCGTTCTTCCGTCTGGGCCGCCTTCGCAAATTCGCTGGCGGCGCGGTGGCCCTCCATGGCGAGCGCATGCATGGCGGGTGGCATATGCGGTCCCGGACGCGCCTCGAAGGGTTTGTCGCGGTGCCTGTCCTGGGCGGATAGGCCGAGTTGCTGCTCGGCGATTGCACCGGCTTCCCTGAGCTTGTCGGTTGCGACCAGCGTAAGGATATCGTTGAGGGCGACCAGATTGTTCAGCATCTCCTGCCGCAGCGTCTCCTGGGCAGGTGGCGGCAGAGTGGTCAGTTGGCGCTGGTCTTCCGCCATTGCCGGACCGGCCAGCAGCACGCCGGCGAGCCACAGATGATGCGGTCTCATTCGTGGAACTCGTGCCAGAGCGCATTGACCACGGCGAACAGGATGGCCATCGCAAGGCCCAACATCCAGGTGAAATACCACATGTGATTCTCCTTGAACTTAGTAAGCGGAATGGTCGTTGGACTCGATGTAGGCGTTGGTGACCTTGCCCGCCATCATCTTGTATGCCCAGCCGGTGTATGTAATGACGATGGGCGTGAAGATCAGCGCGGCCCAGAACATCACTTCCAGCGTCAGGTGGCTGGATACGCTGTCCCACACCGTGAGGCTGGAACGCGGATCGCTCGACGACGGCATGATGAAGGGGAACATGGCGACGCCCGCGGTGCCGATGACGCCGAGTTCAGCCACAGCGCTGCCGACGAAGGCCAGCACTGGTTTCTTCACCCATGCAAACAGCAGGGCCGGCAGGCCGCCTGCGAAGCCCGCGCCCGGCACTGCCCAAAGCAGCGGATGCCTGGCGAAATTCCCCAGCCATGCGCCAGCCTGGATTTCGACCGTCTTGTCCAACGGGTTGGGCAGTGCGCCCGGGTCGACCACCGAGGTGATCACATAGCCCGGCATGCCGGAAGACACCCACACGCCCGCGGCAGCGAAGGCCACCAACATCACCGTGCCGAAGATCAGCGCAGCGGTTCGGGCGCGCGACTGGACATCACCCTCGGTGCGGATCGTCAGGTAGTTCGCGCCGTGGAAAGTGAGCATGGACAGGCTCACGACACCGGCCAGCAGGGCGAACGGATTGAGCAGCCCCCAGAATGTGCCTGTGTAGACCGGCATCAGGTTGTCTTCGAAGTGGAATGGCACGCCCTGCAGCAGGTGGACGAAGGCGACGCCGAAGATCAACGCGGGCACGCTGCCGCCGACGAACAGGCCCCAGTCCCAGGCGCTGCGCCAGCGCGGATCGGCCACCTTGGAACGGTAGTCGAAGCCGACCGGGCGGAAGAACAGCGCCCACAGCACCACCAGCATGGCCCAGTAGAAGCCGGAGAACGCCGTCGCATAGACCAGCGGCCACGCGGCGAAGATGGCGCAGCCGGCGGTGATGAACCAGACCTGGTTGCCGTCCCAGTGCGGGCCGACCGTGTTGATGACCACGCGGCGTTCCACGTCGTTCTTGCCGACGAAGGGCAACAGCGTGCCGACGCCCATGTCGTGACCGTCCATGACGGCAAAGCCGAGCAGCAACACGCCGACCAGCAGCCACCAGATGATTTTCAGGGTTTCATAATCGAGCATGATATTTTCCTCACTGTGCGGATTTCAGGGCGGGTGCAGTTTCTCCCGCGTAACGGCCAGTGCCCAAACTGGAAGGGCCGAGGCGTGCGTACTTGAACATCAGGTACATCTCCACCACCAGCAGGCCGGTATAAAAGAACATGAAGCCGGCGAGCGAACCGTACAGGCTGTTGACCGAAATGGTCGAGGTGGAAAGATTCGTTGGCAGGATGCCGAAGATGGTCCACGGCTGGCGGCCGTATTCCGCCACGAACCAGCCCATCTCCGAGGCGATCCACGGCAGCGGGTTGAACCAAACTGCCCAGCGCAGCAGCCAGCGCTTTTCCTGGAAAGTGTTCTTGGCCGAGTACCAGAACGACAGCGCAAACAGTGCAAAGAAGGAGAAACCCAGAGCCACCATGATGCGGAAGGTCCAGAACATGGGAGCAACCTTGGGGATGGAGTTGCGCGCCGCCTGCGCGATCATTTCCGGCGTCGCCAGGGAGACATCGGCGGTGTATTTCTTGAGCAGCAAGCCGTAGCCCAGATCGGCCTTGTGTTCTTCGAAGCTGGCTTTGGTCGCATCGTCGGCAGTCTTGGCGCGCAACTGTTCAAGTGCCTTGACGGCGACGATGCCGTTCTTGATGCGTTCGACGGCTCGCGCTTCAAGCTCGTCTATGCCCGGAATCTGCGTATTCGCGGAACGGGTGGCGATCAGGCCGAGCGCGTAGGGGATCTTGATCTCGGCCGTGTTCTCGCGCTTCTCGTCGTCGGGGATGGCGAACAACGTAAAGGACGCCGGGGCTGGCTCGGTCTTCCACATGCCTTCCAGTGCAGCTAGTTTGGTCTGCTGGTGTTCGGTGACGGCATAGCCGGATTCGTCGCCCAACACGATCACGGACATAGCGGAGGCAAAACCGAACGCGGCAGCGATGCGGAACGAGCGTTTGGCGAATTCGATATCCCTGCCTTTCAGCATGTACCAGGCGCTGATGCCGAGCACGAACATGGAGCCGGTGACGTAACCGGCCGACACGGTGTGCACGAACTTGGCCTGCGCGGCCGGGTTGAACACCAACTCCTTGAACGACGTCATCTCCATGCGCATGGTCACGTAGCTGAATTGCGAGCCGACCGGGTTCTGCATCCAGCCGTTGGCGATAAGGATCCATACCGCCGACAGGTTGGAACCGATGGCGGTCAGATAGGTGATCAGCAGGTGCCTGCGCCTGGAAAGCTTGTTCCAGCCGAAGAAGAACAGGCCGATGAAAGTGGAGTCGAGGAAGAACGCCATCAGGCCCTCGATGGCCAGCGGTGCGCCGAAGATGTCGCCGACGTAGTGCGAGTAATAGGCCCAGTTGGTGCCGAACTGGAATTCCATGGTGATGCCGGTGGTGACGCCGAGTGCGAAGTTGATGCCGAACAGCTTGCCCCAGAATTTGGTCATGTCCCGGTAGATCTCTTTGCCGGTCATGACGTACACCGTCTCCATGATGGCCAGCAGGAACGAAAGGCCCAGCGTCAGGGGGACGAACAGGAAATGGTAGAAGGCCGTGGCGGCGAACTGCAGCCGCGACAGGTCAACGACTTCTTGGGTGATCATTTGTGTTTCTCCTCGTGAGGTACAGTTGTGTTCGCTGGCGGTGGCGCGACCAGGGCGGCGGCGACACGGTCGGGGTCCATGCCCTCGGTCATGCCGTGTATCGACGGATGACTGAAGAAGGCATACCAGAGGCCGTAGAGCACCAGCAGCTTGATCGCCAGTGCAATGGTGATCTCGCGGCGTAGCGTCTTCTTCGCGCCGTCAGTGTTGCGTTTCAGCCGTGGCAGTTGCATGTGTGACCTTGATTGCTGCCGTGAGCGTGGCCATTGTCGTCCGGATCACCATGGTCGTGATTGCAACTTTCGCTGGCCGGTTTCACGCGGCCTGCGATGAACGCCTCCACCGCCATGCCGGGATCGCTTTCTTCAGTTGCGACCACCAGTACTCCGCGTGCAGCCAGGTGCTGGATAAAGCCTGCGCCGGCACCTCCGGTGATCAGCACATTCATGCTGTCGAGGGGGTGTGCGGTACGGTGGTCGTAGCCATGGATGGCCATGTTGTTATCAAGATCGAGTCGTTCCACTTCGCGGGGCGGCTCCTGTCCGTTGGCTTCAAAGACGATGAAGCGGCGTGCACGGCCAGCGTGGCCGGTGACAGTGCGGTAATTCTGGCTGGTGACTGCTATGCGCATGAAACTCTCCTGACTGTTGATAGGGAGGAAGCGGCGAGCATCGAAGCAGCGGGCAAGTACGATTTGCGAGAGGAGTGCACCCTGACTGTTTCTGGCAGCGAAGGCTACGCCGCTTCCATACGCTCTGCAATGCAAGGCGTGTGCCATGTTTGTCATGAAAAATGTAACGGACTAAGTTCGTTGCTGTTTTCCGACTGCCTTGCGGCAAAATGCCGCAGGCAGTCGGTAGAAAAATGGCTGGTCTTGCTGTCAGAGTGGCAGAGTATCTGTCAAGCTGGCAGGTGAGGCTATTCCCCAAGCCGCTTGAGTTTCCGGTATAGCGTCCTTTCGCTGATTCCAAGTTCAGCTGCCAGCTTTTTGCGGCTGCCGCGATGCTGCATGAGCCGATTTTCCAGAGTCTGGCGTTCCAGTTCTTCCAGGCTTGCGGATTTGCCGGCATGGTTTGCGCGCAATGCGTGACCGGAGCGCACTTCCTCTGGCAAGTGCATCGGCTGAATCGCTTCGCCATCGCATAACAGGCTGGCGCGTTCGATGATGTTTCGCAATTCGCGCACGTTGCCCGGATAGTCGTATTGGCACAACAGTTCAATGGCCTCGTCGGAGATGGACAGGTTCCGGTCTGCCGCGACACGCGACAAAAGAGACTTTGCCAGCAGAGGGATGTCGGCCGAACGCTCCCGCAAGGGAGGTAGCTCAACCGGGAACGTATTGAGCCGGAAGTAGAGATCCTGCCGGAAACCTCCGCCGGCCACCATTTCACGCAGGTTGCGGTGAGTTGCGGAAACCAGCCGGATGTCGGCTTTGTGCGGCTCGGCGGAACCGACGCGGCGATAGGTTCCGGTTTCAAGCAGGCGCAAGAGCTTGACTTGCATGGCGAGCGGAATGTCGCCCACTTCATCGAGGAAGAGCGTTCCCCCGCTGGCGGCCTCTATGAGTCCGGTACTTCTGGTGGTGGCACCGGTAAAGGCACCGCGTTCATGACCGAACAGTTCGCTTTCGAACAGAGTCTCGGTCAGCCCCGAGCAGTCCAGCGTCACGAAGGGTTTGTCGGCTCTGCGGCTGGCGTCGTGTATGGCTTTGGCCACGAGTTCCTTGCCGGTACCGGATTCACCCAGAAGCAGCACGGTGGCTTCCGAAGGCGCAACACGCGCAACCATTCCCAGCATGTGCTGGAAGGCAGGTGCCCGTCCAACCAGCCCCTGAGCATCGGACAGTCCGCGGGCTACGGCGAGCGGTTCCATCTTTTCGACGAAATAGGCGATCTTGCCGTGGGCATCCCGAATCGGGGACAGCTCGATATTGACGTATGCCTCGCCCTGCGGGGTTTGATGCAGGTGGAGTACGCGTTCCCGTTGCCCCGAGTTGAGGCTTTGCTGGAGCGGGCAGGTCTCCCCTGCCTGGTCGCAAGGGACGCTGAAATGGTGGGAAATATCGAAACAGGTACGGCCGGCGTATTCTTGTTTCTCTCCGAAACTGCGTCGGTAGGCGTTGTTTGCGGCCAATACCCGGTACTGGCGATCACACAGAATGTGCGGCTCAGAGAGGTTATTTATGAATGAAACCAGTTCGGGAAGTAGAGTTGATTTCATAAGATAACAATTCGCTTGAGTGACAAACACTGCCATGATGGCAGCGCTGACACTGTCATGCAAGAGGTTGCAGCAAAATAGCTACCTTAATTGTTTGTATTTTAAATATATTATTTTCCTGACGCGTGGCTTGAATCTTGCGTTCGGCTTACCTGTCTGTTTTATTATTGAAGAACTCAAGCATGGTATTCCGGCAAATCAGAAATGTTCCGACGGGCGCATATAGCTATGTCCTGGGCGACAGCTGCAACAGGATAGGCATAGCCGTGGATCCGGTTGAGGAAAGCCAGGATGTCTTGCTTGCTCTGATTGGCGATTTGGGATTGGATCTGCACTTGATTCTACTGACCGGCGCGTATCCGACTGCTGGCAGGAGTGCCGTGTCGCTGCGCAACCGAACAGGTGCAGGTGTTATCGCGGGTTCGGACAGTAAGCACCTGGAAACTTACTTGCAGGTAGCACATGGTGCGTACCTCGCATTCGGTGATGAGGTTGTGCATGTCATCGGTACCCCCGGTAACACGCGATGTAGCGTGTGTTATCGCTGGCGGGACAGATTATTTACCGGTGCTACCCTGCTCATTGGAAGTTGCACTAACGCCAGCATACCTTGCGAAGATCCCGGCATTTTATTTGACAGTGTGACGACCAGACTGTTTACGTTGCCGCCGGAGACGCTGGTCTATCCGGGGCTGGATGCAAACGGACGCACGGTTTCGACCATATCGGAGGAAAAGGCGTCGAACCCGTGTTTCAGTAACCGTAGCAGGGACTTCTTTGTGACGTTAATGTCGGCGTAGCTGGCATTGACACGATCCGCCCAACCGTCACTGTTTTAGACTTCGGGATCGTAATGATTCGAGGCTGTATTTTTTCAGGCTGAGGCATACGCATAACTACGTATATCTAAGACCGTTGCCCATGCACAAGCGTGCCAATTTGCTACCGATCAACTGCCCTGCATTTTTCAGCCTCAAATGCGCCCAATGTCATTTTGTGAAGAAATTTCGATTGGACATAGTTTGCTTAACGATTGTTTTATGCATATTTAACGTAAGCTTGACGTAAGAGGTTTTAACTGAGACGATGCCGACCGGCCTGTATTTGAATCGCTAACCTGATGAAACTACTCGGGTAATTCGGATTCAAAACCCGACTTTTGACCTGAATCATTGAAGGTGGCTATGCCACTGTTAATTAGAAAGTTTATGAAAGCCGTAGGTATGTTGTAAGGGAAAGGTGCGCAAGACACATCACGACTTAAAGGGGTGTTTGGCGCATTTTTATTGTTAACTTGCTCGAGGAGGAGACTACTGTGGAAGCTACGCAAGCGACACCAGTAAAGTACGATATGGAAGTCGTCCGATGGTTTACCATCGCGGCTGCCATTTATGCAGTCGTTGGAACGATAGTCGGTGTGTATATCGCATCGGAACTGGCGTTCCCGTTTTTGAACTTTGATATCCCATACATCACTTTTGGACGTTTGCGTCCGTTGCACACCAACGCGGTGATTTTCGCATTCGGTGGGTGCGTATTGATGGCGACCGGCTTCTATATTGTGCAACGCACCGGCGCAACCAAGCTGTGGAGCAATGGTTTGGCATGGTTCACTTTCTGGGGCTGGAACCTCATCATCGTACTGGCCGTGATCAGTCTGCCGATGGGTTGGTCAGAGGGCAAGGAATACGCCGAGTTGCCATGGATTGTGGATATCCTGATCGCCGTTGTATGGTTGTCATTCGGACTGAACCATATTATGACTGTGGCAATCCGCAAGACTTCGCATATCTATGTCTCCAACTGGTTCACCATGGCAATGATCGTGATGATCACCTATTTGCACGTGGTCAACAGTTTGGCTATCCCCGTCAGTTTGACCAATTCCTATTCCATTTTCTCTGGTGTGCAAGATGCAATGGTGCAATGGTGGTGGGGGCACAATGCGGTGGGCTTCTACTTGACCGGTGGTTTCCTCGGCATCATGTACTACTTTGTGCCTAAGCAATCCGGTCGTCCCGTGTTCTCCTATCGCCTGTCGGTGTTGCACTTCTGGGCGCTGACTTTCGGCTACGTTTGGCTGGGAGCGCACCACCTGCAATACACCGCATTACCCGACTGGACCGGATCTTTGGGCGCCGCTGTATCGCTGGCAATGATCATCCCGTCCTGGGGTGGTGCGATGAACGGCATGATGACGCTGTCGGGTGCCTGGGACAAGTTGCGTAGCGATTACATATTGCGCTTCCTGGTGGTCTCCCTAGCGTTCTACGCGATGTCCACATTTGAAGGCCCGGTCATGTCCATCAAGACCGTAAACGCGCTGTCTCACTATACTGACTGGACCGTGGGTCACGTGCACTCGGGCGCCCTGGGTTGGATGGCGATGGTTGCCTACGGTGCGCTGTACCACATGGTGAAGAAACTGTGGGGCGTGGACAAGATGTACTCTGACAGTCTGGTTAACGTCCACTTCTGGCTGGCGACCATCGGCACCGTGGTTTACGTCGTGGCGATGTGGGTTTCCGGCATCATGCAGGGCCTGATGTGGCGCGATTATGACGAGTACGGCACATTGACCTATACCTTCGTTGAGTCAGTCTCTGCGATGCATCCGTACTACGCGATGCGCGCGGTCGGTGGCCTGATTTTCAGCATCGGTACCTGGATCGCACTGTTCAACATCGTGATGACCGTGCGTCAGGCGAGCGCTCTGCGCTCTTCCGGCGCCGTTCCCGCTAAAGCCTAAGGAGTGAGACATGTCTGATCACGACAAAATCTATTCGACCAAATTTCAGGACAGTATTGAACGTCACACCGTTCTGATGTTTGTGATGATTGCAATCGCTGTGGCGGTCGGCGGTATTGTGGAAATCGTCCCGTTATTTTATTTGCCCAATACCGCGATGAGCGGAGGGAACGGCACTTTCAACGGTACGGCCCACAAGGATAAGGAGGGCAACGTTGTTCCGATGGATAAAATCGTCTGGAATCCGTCAACATCCGCCCACAAGACGCTGGAAGACTGGCAGCCCGGCGATGGCGTTCGTCCCTACAAGCCTTTGGAGTTGGCTGGGCGTGCTGTGTATATTCGTGAAGGTTGCTATCTATGTCACTCACAACAGATACGACCATTCCGCGACGAAAAGGATCGTTATGGCCACTATTCGATCGCGGAAGAGTCCATGTACGACCATACCTTCCAGTGGGGCTCCAAGCGCACCGGGCCGGATCTGGCCCGCGTCGGCGGCAAGTACTCGGATGAATGGCATCGTCGTCATTTGAGCTATCCGCGCGAAGTCGTGCCTGAGTCTGTCATGCCTAACTTCTTCTGGCTGGAAAAGATGCCGGTGAACGTGACAGAAACCGTGCAAGCCATGAAGGTCATGACCATCATGCCGTTCAATCCGGTACCCAAGTCAATTTATACACCTGCTTACATCGATGGCGCTGCCGCGCAGTTGGAAGGCAAGACCGACATGGATGCCCTGATTGCATATCTGCAAGGATTGGGTAACCACGTCAAGTTCGAAGAGGGTGTTAACTACCGTGACTAAGCTAATGGGATACCTAGGCATGGATGTCGCGGCCATGACCACCAACGATTGGCTGGGCGTCTTTTTTGTCCTGGTCGCCGCGTTTGGAATGGTGGCGGTCTATGTCATGGTGTTCCGTCCGGCGAATAAGGCCACGTTCGAGTCCCAGCGCAGCATGGCGCTGGATGACGAAGACCCTATCAATATGGGAGAAAAAAGATGAGTGATAAACACGATGCAAGCGGCGTGACGACAACCGGTCACGTTTGGGACGACGACTTAGGGGACTTTACCAACCAGCCTCCGAAGTGGTGGATGTTGGGCCTGACGGCCAGTGCAATTTGGTGTGTGGTGTACTGCCTGTTCTATCCTTCCATTCCGGTTTCCAACGCACATGGCTTTTTTAAAGGGATCGGTGGCTGGACCGCGATTAACGAGATGGAGGCGGACAAAAGCGTTGTGGACGAAGTGCGTGGCAAGTATGAAGCCAAGCTCAAGGACATGACGCCAGCTGCAATTCTGGCTGACAGCGAACTGACCGAGTATGTGACCCGTTCCGGCAAAGTGCTGTTCGGGGATAACTGCGCGGCCTGCCACGGTACTAATGGGGTGGGCACAGTGGACAAGCAAGGTTTGTTTGCTCCCATTTTGCGAGACGATGACTGGCTGTACGGAGGCAAGATTGACGACATCCACACGTCCATTGTTGGCGGTCGTCAGGGAGTGATGACTCCTCACAAGGGAGTGCTGTCCGATCAGCAGATCGACGACGTGGCTCAGTATGTCAAGGCAATGAGCGAAGAAGGCAAGGACAAGGCGGACGCCGACTCAACAGTTGCCGCCGGCAAGAAAGTGTTCATGGAAAGCGACTGCACTGCGTGTCATGGTGCAGACGCCAAAGGCATGCAGGCTATGGGTTCGGCTAACCTGACCGACAAGGTGTGGCGCTTTGACGGCTCTCTGGAAGGAATCAAACGCACTGTTGCCTACGGTGTGAATGCCGGTCCAGATGCTCGCATAGCCGTTATGCCATCCTTCAAGGCAGCTGGCAAGTTGAGCGATGCCGAGATAAAGAAGTTGGCAGTGTATGTGTATAAATTTGGCGGCGGTCAGGCCGACGTCCCAGTAACTAAATAAGCCTGTCTCGGTCTGCACGGGTTACACCGTGCAGACGTTTACTAAAAAAGGAGTAAATGAGATGAATCATGATGCGGTTTTCTGGGGTGTGCTTATAAGCGTGGCAGGTTCCGCTGTTGTGGCGGCTTGGTTGCTCTTCGTGGCATTCCGAAATGCCACCAAGGACAAGGACAAAAAATAGTTTCCTGGTAATTGCGAAAGGGAGGAGAGCTATACTCTCCTCCTTTTTTCATATTGCATATGGTATTTGTGAATCAATTCATCGGAACTTGGCGAGCCGATTCGGAAGTATCTTGGTTGCAGTCATATCAAAATTGACGAATAAAATTCTAGGAGAGTAGCGTGAACGATGAATCAGAAAGCAAGGAGATGGGTGCTGTCACGACCATCTATCACGAATTCGAGTCGTGGCATGCCAACCTTGGAGAAAAAACAATTCATGCCAAGCGCATGCCTGGCTTCTTCCGTACCGTCAAGAACTATACGCAACTTGCACTGTGGCTTCCGTTTTTCCTTGGCCCATACCTGCGCTGGAACGGCAAGCAGGCAATTCTGTTCGATATCCAGAATCGTCAATTCCACTTCTTCAGTCTGACAGTATTGCCGCAAGATATTTGGATGCTGTCGCTGGTACTGCTGATGGCCGCGATGACGCTTTTCGCGGTGACATCCGTCGCCTCGCGTGTGTGGTGCGGCTATTTTTGCTTTCAGACAGCCTGGACCGACTGGTTCACCTGGCTCGAGGATAAAATCGAGGGGAATCCGGCTGCACGGCGCAAACTGGACGATGCGCCACTCAGCCTGGACAAGATCAAGAAAAAAGGACTCAAGCATGCTCTGTGGATGGCACTCGCCTTGCTCACGGGTATCAGTTTCTCAGTCTGGTTCGTTGACGCGTATACATACTGGGATAACCTGATCCATCTCAACCTTCCCAAGGTTGGCTGGGTTGTTCTCACCATGTTCTTTTTTGGAACCTATATTCTTGCGGGATTCTTGCGCGAACAGGCCTGTTTCTGGCTTTGCCCTTATGCGCGCATACAGGGGGTCATGAGCGATGCGCAGACCATCTTGCCTGCATACGATGTCAAACGCGGCGAACCCCGCGGTAAGCTGCGCAAAGGAGGCGGAGCTGCGGCTCCGCAAGGCGACTGCATCGACTGCTTTCAGTGTGTGCAGGTCTGTCCTACTGGCGTGGATATCCGCGAGGGTCAGCAGCTGGGTTGCATTACTTGTGGACTGTGCCTGGACGCCTGTGATGCCGTCATGGACAAGATCGGCAAGCCGCGCGGCCTGATCCGGTATGCATCGCTGGATGAATTCTCGGGCAAGCAGGCAAGAAAGATATATCAGCATCCACGCACTCTGGTCTATGTTGGGATTATCCTTGTCGCTCTTTCCGGAATCGTGTACGGACTGACCCACTTGGGAGCCATGACATTGAGAGTGATTCCCGACCGCCAGCCTTTGTTTGTTACCATGAGTGACGGTTCGATCCAGAACAAGTATGAATTCAAAGTGGTCAACAAGACGGACAAGGATATCCACGTCAAAGTATCAGCCGAGGGTGGAGTATCCGGGCAAGTGATCATAGGCGCCGAAGAGCCTCCAATTACGCATCATGGACGCGGTACGTCATTCACCATCTTTGTCAAAGCGCCAGGCGCAAATGTCACGCAAGAGATAACGCCAATTGAATTCAGGGTGGAAGGGATTGAGGATCCAACCGTTTCCGCCGAATACAACAGCAAATTCAATGGCCCAAAACATGAATAGGAGCGAAAAAAATGATTTCACAAAGCAATAAGACCGGTTTGCGCAATCCCTGGGTATGGGGCATGCTGGTTTTGATCATGATCGTACTGGCAGTCAATGCAACTTTCGTCTGGTTTGCGACCAAAGGTACCCGCTCGACGTTGGTCGAGCGTGACTATGAAACCGGGAATCGCACCTCGAACGAGGAGATGCTGAGCGAACTGAGCGCGCAGAAGCAACTGTCCTGGCAAACGGAGATCAAAAAGCCGGACTCCGTTGTCATGGGAACACCCGCAGTCTACGAAATCTTCGTAAGAGACCGTGAAGGCAATCCGGTGAGTGCAAACATGGATGTGACAGCTTATCGTGCCTCCGACGCCAGCAAGGATTTCACCACCAGTTTCAAGGAGGTGGCTCCCGGACGTTATCAGGGTTACGTCAATTTCCCGCTCAAAGGTTACTGGGAACTGCATATTCGTCTCCAGCGCGGAGAAGAGCGCTTTGGTGTCGCAACAGACAAGTTCATGGTCGCTGCGGCGTCGTAGTTGTCAGTAATTCTGCATGACGCTGCGTAGCCATTCTGACGCAGGCGGCTGCTTTCACTGCGGGCTGCCCATACCGCCCGAGGCCGATTTCCACGCTCGACTGGATGATGCCGAGCGGGATTTTTGTTGCTTCGGCTGCCAATCGGTGTGCAGCGCGATCTATGAAGCCGGATTGCAGGGCTACTATCAGCGCACACCGGAAGGCGTGCTGCTGGCGCCGCCCCCCGAGATTCCCAGAGACATCGAGATTTACGACTTCGATGAAGTGCAGCAGGAATTCGCCACTACCTCAGGCGATATCCGAGACATACATCTACTGGTCGAGGGCATACATTGCGCCGCCTGCGTGTGGCTCATCGAGCGCGGATTACAGCGCGCTCCGGGAGTGCAATCGGCCGATGTCAATCTGGCGGCGAAGCGCCTGCACCTGCGCTGGGACAATTCCCGCAGCAAATTATCCGACCTGATTCGCGCACTGGCGAAGATCGGCTATGCCGCAGTACCCTACGATCCGGAAAGTGCCGAGGGCGTGATCCAGAAATCCAACCGGGCCATGCTCTACCGCCTGTTCTTTGCCGGTTTTGCAATGATGAACATGTTGTGGATATCCATCGCGCTGTATAGCGGTGCAGATCATGACGAGTTCCGTCAATTCTTCCATTGGATCGGCCTTGCGCTGGCCACACCAACCTTGCTTTATTCCGGATATCCCTTTTACCGCGGCGCGTTTGGCGGCCTGCGCGGCGGCCATCTTACGATGGACATGCCGATCGCCATCGGCCTGAGCGTTACCTATGCCTATTCGCTGTATGTGACCGTAACGCGCAGCGCGATCGGCGAGGTGTATTTCGATACCGTTACCAATCTGATATTCGTGATTCTGATCGGACGCTATCTGGAAGGGATGTTCAGGCACCAGGCGGTTTCCGCTACAAAACGTCTGATGGAATTGCAGCCGCGCGTCGCCATCGTCATGCGGGAGGGCCTGGAGCAGATGACACCGATACGCGGCGTGAAGCCGGGCGACCACGTGCTTATCAAGCCCGGCTACAAAGTGCCGGTGGATGGCGTGGTACTGGAAGGCCACAGCGCAGTGGACGAGGCCATGTTGAGTGGTGAGTCCGTTCCGGTAAGCAAATCGATAGGTGCGCAGGTCTTCGCGGGTACGGCCAACACGAACGGGGCGCTGCTGGTGGAGGTGCGCGCGCAGTTGCAGGACACGACCTTGTCCAAGATCATCAGACTGGTCGAAGAAGCGCAGTCATCGAAAGCGCCCATACAACGCTTGGCCGACGCCATCGTGCCGTGGTTTGTGCTGGTCACGCTCGTCTGCGCAACGGTCACCTTCTTCATCTGGAGCAGCCACGATTTCGAGATCGCCCTGATGGCCGCCACCTCGGTGCTCATTATTACCTGTCCCTGTGCACTGGGCATGGCCACACCGATGTCCATTGCAGTAGCCTCGGGCCTCGGTGCCAAGCACGGCATCCTGGTCAAGAACGGTCTGGTGCTCGAGACGTTGTCCAAGGTCACGCACTTCGTGTTCGACAAGACAGGCACCTTGACCGAAGGCAAGATGAGCGTGGCACAAGTACATGTCGCGGCAGGTGGCAACGAGCAAGAATTGTTACAGTATGCTGCCGCAGTAGAACGTTACAGCGAACACAGTGTCGCCAAGGCCATCGTTGAAGAAACGGAGTTCAGGCAATTGTCGTTCCGCGACTTGGGGGCGGACGGCTTTCAGGCGACCGCAGGGCTGGGTGCCGAGGCTCGGGTCGCCGGACAGGCCGTATTGCTGGGCAGCGCAGAATGGTTGATTCGGCACGGCATAGAGCTGGATGCGGTATTGCAGACCCGGGCGCACGAGCTGGAAACACAGGCGATGAGTTGTGTTTACATGGCACGGGAGGGCAAGCATATGGCGATCATCGCGCTGGCCGACAAGCTGCGCGGCGATGCGCGGCAACTGATAGACGAGTTGCGTGCAGCGGGCATCACCTTGACTCTGCTGAGCGGGGATCGCAGACCGGTCGCCGAAGCCGTTGCGCGCCAGCTTGGTGGCATGGAAGTCATCGCCGAAGTGCTGCCGCAGGATAAGGACCAGGTGATCCGTCGCCTGCAGCAGAGCGGCGCGGTGGTGGCCATGGTGGGTGACGGCATCAACGACGCGCCGGCCCTGATACGGGCGGATGTCGGCATCGCACTGGGTTCCGGTACCGACGTGTCGGTGGAGAGCGCGGACATCGTGCTGATGTACAACGAACTGGACAAGGTGCGTCAGGCCACGCAATTGTCGCGGCGCACCCTGCTTACCATCAAGCAGAATATCGGGCTGTCTTTCGTGTATAACGCGATCATGGTGCCGCTGGCAATGATGGCGAGAGTAAACCCGCTGGTGGCCGCCATCAGCATGCCGATAAGCTCATTGATCGTGATCGGCAATGCAGCGCGCATACGCACACTATTCAACAAGCATTGAGGTGAATTCATGGATGTGATCTACAGTCTGATACCCGGCATGATGTTCTTCGGCGTACTACTCGTTATCGTGCTGGTCTGGGCGGTAAAGAAAGGGCAATACGAGGATATGGAAGGCAACGCAAACCGTATCCTGCTGGATGACGATGACGACATGCTGCGCTCCGACAAGCCGGCGGACACGAACGCCGACAAGAAGTAGGCATTTACGCCGGGAACTATTTCAAGACTACCCCGTTCGCCAGCAGCGGACGAACCAGCAGGTCGAAATTCCTCGGGGGTACATATTGCAGCAGAGGTTTTTCACTGTTCCCCAGCGTGATATCCAGGCCGTTCTGGGGATACAGCCAGTGAATCAGGCCGCTCTTGCTTTCCTGTATGCGTTGCGCGGGTTGTCCAAATCGCTTGAGAAATACCGCCTCATCCACGCGCAGGCTGGGCAGATAAGTCAGACTGCTTATCGGCCAGGTACGCAAATGCGCGACGTCTTCCGGTGTCATGGTGACCTTTTTCCCGCTCCCGGTAGTCGCCATGCGCAAACCGCGCTCATACATATCCTGCAACTCCTTTTCGGGGACGTCTATGGTCAGCACGATCTTGGAGGGCAGCCCGGCCAGATTGACCTGCTCGAAGAACACTTCAGCAATCAATTTGCCTTCGGGCGATTTGAACAGGCTGGGTACCGCCTCTTCCTTGAATCGCAATTCAGCCTCATTGGTGGCCGATTCGCCGAGAGTCAGGCCGAAGACGCGAACTGAATCCGGCGTCGGATGTTCGATGTGCCATGGCAGATCATCGCTACGTTTGGGCTCCCCGGGTATGAGCATGGAGCCGGCGATAATAAGAAGGGACGCGATGCCGACGCCCCAATAGATTTTGCTTTCGGATGACATGAGGGGCACGGGACGGTTTATGCGGAAGTGACGGAATTTGACGGATCAGGATTTTGCTCAACGAAACGTCTGGGCAATTTGCCGTGACGGGCTTGGTACATGGAATCATTGCCCAGCACGATCAGCACGAGCAACGACACCATGAACGGCAACATGCCGACCCCGCCAAGCAGCGCGATGGTCGTGACCTTCGACCATCCCATGACTTTCGAGAGCAGAAGGCCGACGCCGATCACGGCGCAGGTGATGGTCAGGAGCTTCATGAAATGGCTGTTGCGCTTATCGGCGATGACCCAGTGCGACTTGATGAACCAGGTTTCGTCGCTCCTGGCGATCTGTTTTGCCTTGATGACGATGTAGCCGGTAATCGCGAAGGAAGTGATCGGTACGATCAGCACCATCAGCGGAAACGTGCTGAACACGCCGAAAGTGGAGGCGAAAACCAGGATATGGTTAAAAACCAGATTGATCAGAAAAATCTCGTGCGGCCATTTTGCACGGACGGTTTCTGCGGGCGAAATGTTGAAGTGCTGGTGCATGCTGCCCTCCCTCGAATTGTCAAAAAGCTGAAGTCCGCTGTCAGCTGCGCAGGATACCAGTTCCGGTGGCTTTATAGAACGCGGTGACGCATCAAGTGTGGCTGACAAAACTGCGCAACCGGATCAAGTCCATGATCTCGACTTCGCGCACCCTCACGTTGAGCAAGCCATGTTCCTGGAAGTGAGAAAACGTGCGGCTGACGGTTTCCAGTTTCAAGCCAAGGTAGCTGCCGATCTCCTGGCGCGTCATGCGCAGATAGAAGGAGGTCGGCGAATATCCGCGCGCACTGAAGCGCTGGGAGAGGTTCAGCAAAAAGGCAGCCAGGCGCTCCTCGGCGCGCATCGAGCCAAGCAGCATCATGATGCCTTGGTCGCGCACGATCTCGCGACTCATGATCTTGTGCAGGTGGCGCTGCAGACTGGGCAACTCCCGGCTGAGCGTTTCCAGCCGGTCGAAAGGGATCTCGCATATTTCGCTGTCTTCCAGTGCCACCGCGTCGCAGGTGTGTACATCGGTGCAGATCGCATCGAGGCCGATGATTTCACCCGGCATCTGGAATCCGGTCACTTGTTCGCGCCCGTCTTCATGCAGCACCTGCGTTTTGAAAAAGCCGGTGCGGATGGCGAACAGGGATTGGAAGTGTTCCCCGCAACGGTACAGGTATTCGCCGCGGCGGAAAGTCCGTTTCAGGCTGGTCAATGCGTCGAGTTGCAGCATCTCTGTGCGGTCCAGATTGACAGGGAGGCACAATTCGCGCAGGTTGCAGCTTGAGCAGGCGATGCGTAAAGCGGTATTTGAAACGGCGTTTTGCACTTGTTTATATAGGGGTATTGCGCTTTGGGGAATGGAAATATGACATGGTTTTTGACCTATATCAAACGTATTTTGCGGTATGCTGGCACATTCCGGAATCCGAATAATTTGTCGAATACCCCATGCTCGCCAATAAAGAAATAAGCCCCCAGCTGGAAGTCGATCTGGACCTCATACGCCGTCTGGACAAGAACGGCCCGCGTTACACCTCCTATCCCACGGCGGACCGGTTCGTCGAGGCGTTCAATGCCGAATTGTACGCGCAATGGGTGGGTAAGCGTGAAGTTGGCGGGATCAGCCGGCCGCTGTCGCTGTATGTGCACATCCCGTTCTGTAATACCCTGTGCTTCTACTGTGCCTGTAACAAGGTCATAACCAAGGACTTCAGCAAAGCGGACAAATACGTGCGCTACCTCGTCAAGGAAATCGAGATGCAGGCCGCTCTGCTCGGCAATGACCGTCGTGTCGAACAACTG
>DAIDAJ010000011.1 GCA_027310665.1 Sideroxydans sp.
TCAAATCTGTGTCCATGCTGTCCTCCGTGTAGTCTACTTTTGTACGGTATTTTGCAAAGCGTGACGGATCGCTTCGGGAGCCTTCATGATGTTCATGAAGCTGTTCTTGCCCATCATGCTCAGATCGGGGAAGTCGATCGCGATGCGGAAACGCGCATACAGCGCATAGACTTTGTTGCCCGAGACCAGCACTTCATATGGCAGGTGCGCCGTGGACTTCACATCGTGAAAATCGATCTCGTTCATGATGTATTGGTCGTCCATGTACTTGTTATCGTCGCTACCTTTCATCGCAACGCCGAACACACTCTCCTGCTTGCCCGGAATATCCACGCGGTACACTTTGGACACGCCGTTCTTGTTGCTTGCGAGCTTGCTATCCACCGCCTTTACCGCCTCTTCGTAGCTACCGTATTCCGCAAGCACGCTGGGCTCATCGAAATATTCCATGCCGATGGTATAGTGATATTTGCGAGCCTGCTTTGCCGTCATGCCTTGCGCACCGAACTCCTCCATCTTGCCTAACGCCGTTGCCAGCGATGCCGCCACGCCGCTCAGATCGCCTTTCATGCGATACACATTCGCCATATAAACGGGATTGGTATAACTCACCTGTATGTCTTTGCCGACTTCGGTGATCGCAACCCGCTGCACCGCACCGTATCCGCCAAAATCCGAAGCAGCCGCATTCTTCTTCAATTCGTCATTGGTGACGATGATGATGTCTGCACCGGCATATGGCGCATATTCTCCGGCCAAGGTGAAGCCGGCCGTCGTCAGCGCCGTTTTCACCTGGGCTGATTTCTCGGCAACCGTTCCCGCGCTTTTCGAAGCCAGTACAAAAGGCTTGAGTATCACATCGTCGGCCTGTGCGTTTGCGCTAATGAACAGAAACAGTACCGGCAGCAACATATTTCGTATTGTCATACTCATCATTCTCTCCCTGTTGTAATTGGACTATGGCTGCTTGTTATGAGTTGTGCGGGTGGAACCAGGCCAGCTTTTCTCTGAGTGCGACCACTCCACCGACGATGATCAGCGTCGGCGCGTGCGGCTTTTCGCGCTCGGCGATGCCTGGCAATGTCGCCAGAGTGCCGGTGAACACGCGCTGGTTCTGCGTGGTTCCCTGTTGCACGATGGCAACCGGTGTGGTGTCTGGCATCCCATGTTTGATCAGTTCGCCGCACAGCGTATCCAATCCATGCAGCCCCATGTACACCACGACCGTCTGCTTGGGGCGCGCCAGCGCATCCCAGTCCAGATTCATGGTGCCATCCTTCAGGTGGCCGGTAACGAACATGCAGGACTGCGCGTAGTCCCGATGCGTAAGCGGGATGCCCGCATATGAGGCCACACCGGAAGCTGCGGTAATGCCAGGTACGACCTGGAACGGAATGCCTTCTGCTGCAAGGGTCTCGATCTCTTCGCCTCCTCGCCCGAAGATGAACGGATCGCCGCCTTTCAGCCGCACGACGCGCTTACCCTCCTTGGCCAGCCTGACCAGCAGTTCGTTGATCTCTTCCTGGCGCAATGTATGGTCGGCGCGTTTCTTGCCGACAAAGATGCGTTCCGCGTCGCGCCGCGTCATCTCGACGATGGGCTTGGACACGAGGTTGTCATACACCACCACATCCGCTTTCTGCATCAGTCGCAATGCGCGGAAGGTCAGCAAGTCGGGATCGCCGGGGCCAGCACCCACCAGATACACCTCGCCGCGCTGGATGTTGTCCTCGTTGGCCAGCATCTTTTGCAGCATGGCTTCCGCGCCGGCCTCATCCCCGGTCAGCACCTTCTCGGCGACCACGCCTTCCAGCGCGTTCTCCCAGAATATGCGGCGCTTCGCCGGATTGATGACTCTCGTCTTGACCAGCTCGCGGAAGCGTTCGGCAAATGCAGCAAGTCGGCTGTAGTTTTGAGGAATGATCGTTTCCAGCTTGCCGCGCATCATGCGTGTCAGCACCGGCGATGCGCCGCCACTGGAAAAGGCGATCATCAGCGGAGAACGGTCGAGGATGGCAGGCATGATGATCGAGCACAACTCGGGGTCGTCGACCACATTGACCGGAATATTGCGCGCTTGCGCCAGTTCGGAGACCAGCTTGTTGACGCTACGGTCATTGGTCGCAGCAATGATCAGTGTCACACCCTCAAGATGTGATACATCGAATCTCGCAATGACAGGTTGAACGTGTTGTTTCTTAGCCAGTGCAGGATCGATTTCGGGAGCTACCACGCGCACGATCGCGCCTGCCTCCAGCAACACGCCCGCCTTGCGTTTTGCGACTTCTCCGCCGCCGACCACAAGGCACAGCTTGCCTTTGACGTTATGAAATACGGGCAGGAAATCCACGTTATCCCTTGACCGCTTTGAGAATCAGCGGAACCAGTGCTTCCGGCAAAGCGATCTTGCCTGCCAATGCGAAATCATGGGCGCGGGAAGACATCTTGTTCCAGGTCTTCTTGATGATCTCGATCCACTTGGTTTCGTCATATTCCGGATGGCTGGTTGCGAAACCGATCATGTAATACTCGATGAACACCAGATCCACCACGTCCTCCATCAACTGTGTCTCCGGATTGACCTTGAGCGCCTTCTTGCCGACGATGGTCTTCACGCGCTCAATCATCTCGTCGTCGTAGCCGACCTGCTTCATCAGATTGCCGGCGGTCTCGGCGTGGAATTTGTACAGTCCGGTGCGCCATTGCAGATAGCCATTTCGATCCATGGGGAAGTTGCTGCGCGGGCTCTTCCAACGCTGGATATGCTGGGCACGCACGGCCAGTTTCACCGCCTCCGATGCGTCCGGCGCATAACGTTCCTGCATCTCGGTCATGCGTTGCGCGTAGAGAAGTTCTTTCGGATATTCCTTGCCATTTGCTACTTCCTTGTTCGGATCTTCGGCATTCGCCTTGTCAAAGGCCGCGATGGCGGCCTGGTAGAGTTGCTGTGTCATAGTGCTTTCTCAGTGTTGGTTGATGTCGCTACTGTGTGCTGCTCCTTGCATCGGCGCACAAAAGCGACGAAGCGGGTAGCCCAATAGCAACTGCCGATGGTACGCAGGTGGGTATAGGACGCCAACAGGTTATGAACGATCAGCCCGTCCCGAACTCCATCGATGCCGTATCCACGCTCGACATGGTAAGCGAAGCGGCTATCTGGCGGAAGATTCTCCAGGCTGGAGTAATGAAACTCGTGCGCCTTGATCTGCTTCGCAGGTGTATTCGGCCTTGGCCAGGGATGTGCTTCATCTTCCTTGAGATGGACGTAGCCGCGACCAATCGGTTTGTCGTGCATCTTCACATCGCCGGGTATCGCCCCGACCATCCGGTAAGTCTGTCCCTGATACTCGATACCACGCGACAGATACATCAATCCGCCGCATTCCGCATAGGCTGGCATACCGCCTTCGATGGCTGTTTTGATCTGGGAACGCAATGCCGCATTCGCTTCCAGCTCGGTGGCGCATGTTTCCGGGAAGCCGCCCCCGATATAGAGTCCGTCCACTTCCGGCAATTGTGCATCGCGCAAGGTATCGAACGGCACCAGCTCCGCCCCTGCGGCCTCCAATGCATCGAGATCGTCTGCGTAGTAGAAACCGAAGGAGCGGTCTCGTGCGATGCCGATACGCACTTTTTCGCCGCAGGGCAAGGGGCTCACTTCGGCCTTGTGCGGGATGGCCAGAGGTTCTTTTTCAGTCAGCACGAGCAATTTGTCGAGATCGACCTGTTCCGCAATGGCCTCGCCGATCTGCTTGATTTTAGACGTGGCCACATGAGACTCATTGCTGGGCATCAGGCCGAGATGGCGTTCGACGATGCTCAGTCGCTCGTCGTGATGGATCGCGCCGACCACCGGCACATCGGTGTAATGCTCAAGGACGGCGCGCAGCTTGGATTCGTGTCGGCTGCCGCCCAGATTATTGAGGATGATCCCGGCGATATTGATATCGCGGTCGAATGCCTGGTAACCGAGGATCAGCGGTGCGATGCCGCGTGTCATGCCGCGCGCGTCGATCACCAGCATCACCGGCAGGTCCAGCAATTTAGCCAGCGCTGCGTTGCTGTTGCTGCCGTCCAGCGCCAAGCCGTCGTACAGCCCCTTGTTGCCCTCGACGAGATTCACTTCCGCGCTATGGCGCGCGAAAGTGGCGACGATGTCGTCGTTTTCCATCAGATACAGATCGAGATTGCGGCAGGCATGACCGGCGGCCTGGCTGAGCCACATCGGGTCGATGTAGTCGGGACCTTTCTTGAACGGCTGCACAACATGACCGCGCGCCGCAAGCGCCGCGCACAGCCCGATGCTGACCATGGTTTTCCCGGAGGATTTATGTGCTGCCGAGATCAGCATACGGTTCATGGCAGCCTCCTGCAGTGTCAATCTGCTACGTAGGGTTTGTCATGGGGCATGAAATCCAGCACGCGCACGCCGACAGTGGTGATCACGAAAGCGATTGCCAGACCGCCGATACCCAGCAGGAATTCGTAGATGGATGGATGATATGATGCGATCTGTCCGTCACCGAAGGTGCTTTTGACCTCGAAGCCCGGGAAGATATCGAGCGGAAAAGCCTGTCCGCCGATGATGAATACATACAGCAGCGACAAGGCGCCCAAAACCACCAGCATTGACGCCGCCATGACGCACTTGCCTTTGCCCAGACCGGGCACGTAGATCAACAACAACGGCAACAGATTGCCGATCAAGATGTACCCCCACCAGAACAGATCCGGGAAGACACCTCCATCGCGCAGGATGAAGTTCTCAAAGGCGGATTTGTGCGCGAAATACAGATTGGTCATATGGTAAATGGCTACCATATACAGCGAACCGATGATGAACACCCCGAGCAGGTTCTTCTTGCGCCGCAGAATGTCGGCATCAAGCGTCTTTTCGTTCCAGGCATAGATCACGGTCTGCACCACATGGAACACGGCCAAGCCCCAAGCGAACGACAACACGATGAACATCGGTGGCAGGATGGCCGAGCCGTATGCCTGTCGCGCAGTCAGAAACGCAAAGATCAGGCCGGTACCGGTGGTCAGGATGAAACGCCAGGCGAAAACAGCCAATCCTGCTGTTTTGTTCCAGGGATTCATACGGCGTTCCATCATCGTCCACAGATAGATGATCACCAGCGAGAACATGCCCGAGTACAAGACCACATTCCAGGCAAATACCGAGGTGAGATTGAAATTGGTCGCCGCCACGATGATGCGGTCCGGTCTGCCCAGATCCAGCATCAATACGGTCAGGCCGCCTGCCAGCATGGCAATGGACAGCAGACTGGCCAGAGGCGCACGCGCCTTGTAGATGGCCTTGCCGAACACCGATCCGATTGAAGCGACGTTAAGCACCCCGGACGCGGCTACGATCAGAAAGATCGCGAATACATGCGGAAGGCCCCACACGATCTGGTTGTTCATGCCGGTGATGATGTGACCGTGCGATTCCATCATGTGTACGGCATACAGACCGGCCATAACGACCAGACCGGCAATAGCAAGCAGCACGTAGTACAAACGGTTCTTGGCACGCAATGCGTAAAGATCAGCCATGTTCAAAGTCCTTGGTAACGGATGCCAGGATTCAACTGCATATCGGCACGTATCTGAACCGATGCGACGCTGCGCAACTTCTGGGCTATCTCACTGTTCGCATCATTCAGATTGCCGAACAGGATGGCTTTGTTCGGGCACGCTTGCGCGCACGCAGGTTGTTGTCCCTTGTCGATGCGGTGCACGCACATGGTGCAGGACTCGACCGTGCCCTTGCCGCGCGGCACGTCCGGATTCTGGTCATGCAGCGGCTCATGCACGAAGGAGCGGGCCTTGTACGGACAGGCCATCATGCAATAGCGGCAACCGATGCAACGATGCTTGTCCACCAGAACGATCCCGTCCGCACGCTTGAACGAAGCTCCTGTCGGGCAAACATCCACACAGGGCGGCTCCTCGCAATGCTGGCACATCATGGGCAGCGATGTTTCGTGTCCGCTGCTGATATCCTTGATATCGATCTTGCGCATCCATTGTGAATCGGTAGGTAACGTCCCTCCCGACAATCCATTCTCCTTGTTGCATGCTGTGACGCAATCGTTGCAGCCGGTCTTGCACTGTGCAGTATCGATCAGCATGCCCCAGCGCACCTTGCTGCTGGCCGCTTCCGTTTTGCCGTGCGCCGTATCGAACAACAGCATGCCCGGCGCGATGGCGACTGCTGCCGCGCCGAGGGACGTCTTCAGGAACTGCCTGCGTTGTGTATCGAGATCGCTCATTTCTCATCCTTCTTCGCGAGCGCTACCCTGCGTTTGCTGGCATGGCATTCGAAGCAATCAATCTTTACCGCCTCGTAACGGTGGCAACCGGCACAGAAGCTGTCCTCGCGCGCGATCACGCTGTCGTCTTTCAGGCTGGCATGGCATTCCACGCAGTTCTTCAGGCTGATCTGCTCGTCGCGTATCCCCTTGCGCACCGCCTCGTCGCGTTGATGTATGAGCAGGTGCATATGGTTCTTGCGCATCCACTGGGGGTCTCGTACACACTGCCCGCCCTTGCCGATATCCAGCTTGGGCGCATTCGCCTCGGTAGCCCAGGCCAGCGGGATGCAAAGGCAAAGCAACAGAGAGACGAGCAGCTTCATTATTCGCCCAGACCCATTTGGATGTAGCCAGTCGGACATACATCGGCACAGATGTGGCAGCCGATGCATTTGTCGTAGTCGGTGGCCACGTAACGACCCAAGGTAGACTCGGTCTTCTTGACGCGGTAGACGGCGGTCTGCGGGCAATACACGACACAGTTATCGCACTCGAAGCACATGCCGCAGCTCATGCAACGTTTGGCTTCGGCAACGGTTTGTTTCTCATCCAGCACTCCCAATCGATCCTGGAAGTTGCCCAATGCACTTTCCTTATCAAGTGTGGTCACCGCTCGTTGGTTGCGAGCCACATAAGAGAAGTGTCCGAGGAACAGCTTGTCGTGCGGGATGATGTAACGGTCGGAACGGTTATCGAAATTGTGTACCGCGGCGTTGGAATCGCACGTGCCGCGCATCGGCTCGTGATTTTCCTTGGGTTCGAGGCCTTTTTCCGCCAATTTCCTGATCAGGTCGAATTGGTGCGCGTCGATCTTGGGACGTTTTTCCAATTCCTGGCCGTTCATATAGTGATGGATACCGTCGGCCGCGATGGAGCCGTGTCCAATAGCGGTGGTGAGCAGATGTGGGCGAATCACGTCGCCGCCGGCGAATACACCGGGCTGTCCGTTCACCACGTAATTGCGGTCCGTCGAGACGGCACCCTTGCCGTTGTTGAATTGCTCCAGTCCGGTGAAATCGACCGCCTGGCCGATCGCAGAAACGATCAGATCGGCTTCGATGTCATGTTCGCTGCCTTCGATGTTCTTGATCTCCAGTTTGCCGCCCGCCATCTTGGCTTCGCACTTCGCCACTCTTAGCGCAGTAGCGCGGCCATTTGCATCGCGCACGATACCGACCGGTGCCAGGCTGCCAATGATCTGGATGCCCTCGGCCAGCGCCTGTTCTATCTCGTGCTTGTTGGCCTGCATCTTGTCGATGTTGAAGATGGAAGTCAGCGTGACGTCAGCGCCTTGCTTCACGGAAATATCCGCGACATCGTGTGCCAATCGTCCGGCGATGGCGAGTTCGGCATCGGTCGGCTTGGCATGCTTGATGTGGCCGAGACGGCGCGCGACTGTCGCCACGTCGATGGAGGTATCACCACCGCCGACCACCACCACGCGCTTGCCTACATGCTGCAGACGCCCGTCGTTAAAGGCTTTCAGGAAAGCGGTCGCAGTCACCACATTGGGGGCCGCACTGTCCGCGATCGGCAGGGCACGACCGGCCTGAGCCCCCATGCCGAGGAACACCGCGTCGAAATCCTTGCGGATCTGTTCCATGGTGATGTCGGTACCTACGCGTGTCTTCATGCGTGTTTTCACACCCAGATCGAGAATCCGCTGGATTTCCGCGTCCAGTACATCGCGCGGAGTACGGAAGCCCGGAATGCCGTAGCGCATCATCCCGCCCAGGAATTCATGTTCATCGAACACGGTAACTTCGTGTCCTTTCAGCGCCAATTGATAGGCGCAGGACAAACCGGCCGGGCCAGCACCGAGGATGGCAACTTTCTTGCCGGTCGTGTGCGCGGGTTTGTTGAACTTGAGCTTGTTGGCGATCGCATATTCGCCCAGGAAATGTTCGACCGAATTGATGCCGACGTGGTCTTCCACTTCGTTGCGGTTGCAACCTGTCTCGCACGGTGCCGGGCATACGCGTCCCATCACCGACGGGAACGGGTTGGCCTCGGTCAAACGACGCCATGCGTATTCTTGCCAAGCCATCGTCGGTTTTCCGTCGGCGCCGACGGGCGGCTTTTCTGTGCCGCGCACGATGGCCAGATAGCCCCGGATGTCCTCACCGGCCGGACAGCTGCCCTGGCATGGCGGTGTGGACTGTATATAGGTCGGGCACTTGTAGGTATAGCTGGCCTGGAAGATTTTCTCGTTCAGGCGGCGGACTTTATTGTCTCCATCCTTGTAACGACGGAATGTGATTTTCTGGGGGGTTTCGCTCACTACTGACATTTGCCTATCTCCTCTTTATTTCGGTCCTAACTGGATCGCGTTGCTAACCAGTTGATGCACACCGCCCACCATCTTCCTGTCGAAACCGTAGATGGGCATTATTTTGGTAAATTGAGCCTTGCAGATGGCGCAAATGGTCGCCATGAAATTGACGCCATGTTCATCGACTGCCTGCTGCAATACTTCCATGCGCGGCAGCGCCCCCTTGACGCGCAGTTCGAGCAGATCGTCGGTCAGCAGTCCACCGCCGCCGCCGCAACAGAATGTCTGTTCACGCGTGGTGCTGGGCGCCATCTCGACGAAATTGTTGGCGACCGCCCTGATGATATTGCGCGGGATCTCGAATTGGCCGCCGGGCAGATCGCCCATGCGCGAGCCGCGCGCCACGTTGCAGGAATCGTGGAATGTGATGATGTGTTTGTCGTTCGCCGATTTGTCAAAGGTCAGACGGTTATCCTGAATCATGTCCCAAGTGAACTCGCAGATATGAGCGGGTTGCTTGTAGCGATGATCCAGTTGCTTTTGCAACATCTGGGCAAAATGGTCGTTGGCGTCAGCCCCTTCCCCGACTCCGGTCAGGGTATTCCAGAAGCTGTACGCTACACGCCATGCATGGCCGCATTCTCCGACCACGATGCGTTTAACGCCCAATTCCAGCGCTGCCTGGCGGATGCGCAGCGCAATGGTGCGCAGTTGATCGTAATTGCCGATGAACATGCCGAAATTGCCCGCCTCTGACGACATCGACGAGAGTGTCCAGCTGGTGCCGGTGGCATGAAATACTTTCGCGTAACCGATCAGGCTGTCGATATGAGGCTCGGCAAAAAAATCAGCAGACGGCGTGATGAGCAGCACTTCTGCACCTTTCACGTCCATCGGAAAGCGCACATCGAAGCCGGTAGCATCTTTTACGTCTTCTTCCAGACCCTCCAGCGTATCGCGCAATGCCGGACCCGGCAGGCCGAGATTGTTGCCGATCTTGTGTACCTTGCCGATGATCTCGTTGGAATATTTCTGTCCGTAACCGACGGTATCGAGTATCTCGCGCGCGGCCATGGTGATTTCGGCAGTGTCGATGCCGTAGGGACAGAACACCGAGCAGCGGCGGCATTCGGAACACTGATTGAAATAGTTGTACCACTCGTCCAGCACTTCGCGCGTCAGATCGCGCGCACCGACCAGTTTGGGGAACAGCTTGCCGGGCAAGGTAAAGTAGCGGCGATAGACGCTGCGTAGCAGGTCCTGGCGCGCCACCGGCATGTTCTTCGGGTCTTGCGTGCCGATGAAATAATGGCATTTGTCGGAGCAAGCGCCGCAATGCATGCAGGCATCCATGAATACTTTTAGCGAACGGTATCTGGACAGCAAATCACCCATCTTGCCGATGGCACGGTCATGCCAGTCTTCCACCAGCTGGCCGGGGAAGCCGAGCGCTTCATTGAGCTTCTCACCTGCAACAAATGGCCCCTTCCCTTCCATCGCACCGGGCTTCAACGCGGGGATGAGGGGGATGACGCGATAGGCCGGTGCTGTAATGTCCGCCATGCTATTTCTCCGATTCCAACTTGGCAGCCCAAGCGCTCAGATGGCGCTTCTCGCGCGGGTCGTCCTTCTGGTTGCGTGTCGGTGAAAAAAAGACTCCTGGCGCGTGCAGCAGTTTGCTGTTGGGGAACACGACCAGGAGTGACACAACCAACGACAGGTGAATCATCAACAACAGATCGGCAGGAAGCACTCCGACATCAAAATGCATCAAGCCTAGGAAATACGACTTCACCGCGATCACATCAGTGTGTGCAGCGAATTTCATCATCAAACCTGATGCGGCTATGCCGATAAGCAACAGCAGCATCAGGTGATCAGACGGTGTCGAGATGTAGCGGATGCGCTCGACGAACATACGTCGCGCCCACAGTCCGCACAACCCCAACAACATGGTGATGCCCGCATACATCCCGAATGGCTGGATGAACGCGACCCACTCCCATACAGGCTCGGTGAAATAGCGCAGATGACGCAGGATCACCAATGCCAGACTGGCATGGAACAACCAGCCCAGACCCCATATCCACAGATTGGCCTTGAACAGGCTTTCGAAGAAAACCACCTCGCGCGTCATGCGCAACACCACGCCACCGGTGGTGGTGGGCGCAGGTGTCGTCGGTATCTTCAGCGGAGCCGGGGTGCGGGCGTAGGTGCTAATGCGATAGAGCAGCCCTACGACAAGCAACAGTGTCGCGAGATAAAACAGGGTCGCAAAAACGATGCTCGCCATGAGAGTGTCCCTATCGCCCGACCTTGATTAAACGCAACCGGTGGGTTTGGGCAGGCCGGCGATCTTGCATGCCTGCTTGCCTGGACCGTACGGGAACAAGCCGTACAGGTACTCGCTGTTGCCTTTTTCCGCACCGAGCTTCTTGCCAATGGCTTTCGTCAGAACGCGCACTGCCGGAGCGATCTGGTATTCCTCGAAATACTCGCGCAGGAAATTGACGACTTCCCAGTGCTGCTCGGTCATGGTGACATTCTCAGTCTGTGCGATGTAATTCGCGACTTCGGTGTTCCAATCGGCCAGATTGGTCAGATAACCCTCTTCATCTGTTTCGTAGCTTTTGCCGCCCACTTCGATTGTTGACATGCTGTTTCTCCTTCTGTTTATTACTGATTAAAGCCAGGATTGGCAGGTTTTGTTACTGCTAGTCAGATCGACGAAACCGCCATAATCGACTGGTGAAACGCCTTCCATGAGCCGGTCGCCCAATCCGCGTGCCTCAAGATCCGGCATCAGGACGTGCACCTTGAACCGGCCCATTGCATTGCGCAGCTTGGCTTCTCCGGCGTTGCCTCGCGTCGCCGCATAGACCGCATCTTCGATGAGCAGAATGTCTCCGCCCGTCGCCGTATTCAAACAACTGTCCAGCGAGACACTGGTCAGGGGCGATTTATTGATGATATGTAACATGCGTCCTTCCCCTTAGAAACTCAAGACCACGTCTTGCTCGTCCATCAGTTTGCCCATCTCGGCACGGCTGAGCAATGTGACGGGCACCAGAAAATCTTCCTCGGTCAGACCGCGTGCCTCCATGGCTTCTTTTTCCACATACAGCTTCTCGATGTCGTAGTCTTCCAGGGCGCGATAAGCCGGCGAGAAATTCTTGGTCTCTATCCCTTTGGTCTGCTGCCCTTTCTTCAACTGGTACACGCCGTCATCCAGAAACGCCAGCGATACATCCTGATCAAATGCCGCAGTGATCAAAACCACCTCCAGCGACTCCAGCGCGTAGATCGTACCGTAAGGCGCCTTGCGATTGACGAACATGAATTTCTTAGCATCACTCATTCCGTCTCTCCTTAATCCCCGAAGGTGACCAGACGGTCACATTTGATTCCGGCTTCCACCAGTTGCCCCAGCCCGGAGATACGGAAACCCTGAGCCAGATTCTCTTCCTTGATACCGCGACGCAAAGCAGCAGCGACGCAAACCACCAGATCGACCTTGTGCTCTTCAGCCAGCTTTGCCCAGCGATTCACGATATTCCGGTCATCCTGCGGCGGCTCAGTCAATTTGGACGCGTTGTTGACGCCATCGTGATAGAAGAACACGCGCCAGACTTCGTGCCCCTTGGCGATGGCGGCCTTGGCGAACAGATAAGCCGAGTCGCTGGCTTGATGCTGGTAAGGCCCTTCGTTGACGACGATTCCGAATTTCATTCAGGACCTCTCGCTCAGAAACGGATATGGGTCGACGCGTTCAAATTGGAACGGGAACCGCGCCAATCGTCGATCAGATACTTGGTGAACGGCAATCCGGTCTTTTCGAAGAAACGCGGCCAGCCGATACGGTCGATCCAGTCTGCCATGCGCTCCCAGGGACGGGCATCTGCCTTGTAAACGCGCAGGATATTCTTTACCGCTTCGCCAACTTCTGGCCAGCGTGGTGCATTGTTCGGGTAGCCGGAGGCGACCATCTTCATGAAAGTCGGCTTGCCGCGTGCGTTGGAATTCTTACCGCCAACCCAGATCGCCAGTTTGGAATTCTCCGGATCGTTGATCTGCATCGGCGGGCACGGAGGATAGCAAGCGCCGCAGCACATACATTTTGATTCGTCGATCTCCAGTGAAGGCTTGCCATTCACCATGGCGGGACGAATCGCAGCTACCGGGCAACGCGCCACTACTGCCGGGCGTTCGCATACGTTGGCAACCAGGTCGTGATTGATGACCGGTGGTTTGGTGTGCTGCACGATGATGGCGATATCGGCCTGTCCGCCGCAATTGATCTCGCAGCAGGATGTGGACATATGCACACGATTCGGCATTTCTTCCTGCTTGAACTCTTCGATCAGTTCGTCCATCAGCGCCTTCACCACACCCGACGCATCCGTACCCGGAATGTCGCAGTGCAGCCAGCCCTGGGTGTGCGCGATCATGGTTACGGAGTTGCCCGTTCCGCCAACCGGGAAACCATGTTTCTCCAGTTCGGCAATCAGCGGTGCGACCTTCTTTTCTTCCGACACGATGTACTCGATGTTGGAACGAATGGTGAAGCGTACGCGGCCATCGGCGAACTTGTCGGCGATATCGCATAGCGTGCGAATGGTATAGACATCCATCTGGCGTTGCGTACCAGCACGCACTGTCCATACCTCATCACCTGAGTGTGACACATGGTGCAGCACGCCCGGACGGGGACGGTCGTGATATTTCCAGTTGCCGTAGTTTTTCGCCAGCAACGGGTGCAGGTATTTCTTGTTGTCCGGTACGCCAGTCTCTTTCGGCTTGCGCATCTGTACAGGTGCGGGTGCATTCATTTTCAATCTCCTCAGGCAGCTTGCTTTTTGGCTTTGATTTTAGCGACTTCGTCATCCCATCCATCGGTACGGACGTATGGGTTCATGCGTGGCGAACTGATCATTGCCGGATCGACTTCGACCTCCATCGCATCCAGGAAGTTGGACAGGCCGATACGCTCGATCATCTCGCCGGTGCGTTCATGTTCCAATGCGTTTTCGGCAAAGAAATCAATAGTGCGCTGTGCGAAATCGACCAGCTTCTCGACTTCCTCTTCAGTGTCCAGCTTCATGAACGGAATAACCACGGTACCCATCAGGCCGCCGATCTTCAGGTGGCTTTTGCCGCCAACCAGTACGCTTGCGCCCTTGTCCTTGCCGGGAGCCAATGCGCCTGTCATCACGTTGACGCAGTGCATGCAACGCACGCAATCCTGATTGTCGATCTCGATCCCGTGCGTGTCGCTTACCGCCACGCTGGTGATATGTTCACCTTTCTTGATCTTCTTGAGCTCCTTGACCTGGAATGTCTTGGTCGGGCAGCGCGCGACGACGTCGTTCACCAGCTCGTCCATGCCATGCTTGGCAAACCATTTCTTGGCCAGCCCCTCATCGGTGCGCATATTGTCACGCCAAGTGCCGATCACGGCCATGTCGGAACGCTGAATTGCATTCATGCAGTCGTTCGGACAGCCGGAGAACTTGAACTTGAACTTGTATGGCAGCGAAGGACGGTGCAGGTCATCCAGGAAAGTATTCAGGACTGCGCGGTGCGCATTTGCCTCGTCGTAGCAAGACTGCTCGCAGCGTGCGGCTCCCACGCAAGACATGGAGGTACGCACAGCAGGACCGGCGCCACCAAGGTCAAAACCCATCTCATTGATCTCGTCAAATGCCTTCTGCACGTTCTCGGTCGTGCAACCCTGGAACATGATGTCGCCGGACTGGCCGTGGAACGCAATCAGGCCGGAACCATGCTTTTCCCATATATCGCAGAATTTGCGCAGAGTATCGGTATCGTAGTGCATGCCGGGAGGGGGCATAACGCGCAAAGTGTGGAATTCGGCAGCATCCTTGTAGACAGCTTGGCCGTTTTCGTCCTTGAGCTCGGTAAAGCGCGGAATAACGCCGCCGCCATAGCCGAACACGCCGACGGTACCGCCCTTCCAGTATCCCTTGCGGGTCTTGTACGATGTCTCAAGTTGACCGAGCAGATCGACCATGAGATCTTTTTCTTTGGCAAGCCGTTTCAGGCCGGTCACAAAACTCGGCCATTTGCCTTTTTCGAGCTCATCCAGATTTGGAGTGTCATACATTTTTTTTGCCATGATATTTTCCTTTCAAGTCGCGTTGAGCTACATTGCCCGGCGGGGCCTGGAATTCCTAATGTCGTACGGGCTCTGGTACATATTGCAACCACCGACCCGGTTTCTTAATGGTTCCGCATAGTACGGCGCAACATCAAGCCTAACCATCACCCTTAGCGACTATCCAAAGTAACCCTTAAGGGGGGTGCTTTTCGCTTCCCCAGTAGTATTCCAATCAGGACGGTAATGGCGCTAGACTAGGCGCATACAAAGGGCTAGTCGATTCTCGGTCCGTCTCATTTAACCAAACCTAAGGAAAAACATGGCGAAAATCACCGAATTGAACAAGATCCATGTTCCTCTGGGGGGACAACAAATCGAGCTGCAACAGATCGACCATGCAGAAGATGGCATGAGCATGCTGCGTGTTCGCATCCGAGAAGGAAAACGTTTCACCATTTTCGATATTGATCCGGCAACGGCAGGGCAATGGGCGGCGACCATGCTGCAATGGGCCAATTCGCAAGGTAATAGCAAGTGACGGCCCCGCACATTGAAATGATCGATCTGGTATTCGAAATAAGCGGAGGAACATTGCCTGCCGCTTATCCCTATACATTATGGGACGAACTTGTCCGGCTAGCCCCGCAACTCGGGGAAGATGAAAATGTCGGCGTCATCCCCCTGCGCATGTCCACAAGCAATGAGGGAATGTTGCTTCCCAAACGCGCCAAGCTGGTTTTGCGACTGCCGCATTCGCTTGCCAATGTCGCTACCGGCCTTGCGCAGAAGCAAATGCGGGTGGCAGACAGCTTGATACAGCTGGGTTCATGCAAAACGAGGCTAATTTCGCACTATCCCACCCTGCATGCGCATTTGGTGACAGGCGCTGATAATGAAATCGCATTCATGAAAGAAGTGGAATCTGCTCTCGTAGCGATGGGGGTTGAGGCAAAATTGATCTGCGGTCAACGCCTCACCTTGACAAATGGCGAGCGCGCAATCAAAGGATACAGCCTGGTTTTGCATGACCTCAGTCCGGAAGATTCGTTACGTGTGCAATATTCCGGATTGGGTGAGGAACGGCGGTTTGGCTGCGGCATTTTCGTGCCGTACAAGGTCATCTCCGGCTTGGAGTGACGTTTTACTGAAAGAAAGGGAAAGTAAAGATGGGATACACAGTTGCAGGCAACGAGTTGGAAACCAATGATGACGGCTTTTTGCTCGAGCCGGATTTCAGTGAAGAAGTGGTGAGCGTGATCGCGGCGTCCGAGGGAATCGAGCTGACGCCCAAGCACTGGGAAGTCATCAACTACATGCGCGAGCAGTACCGCGAGCACGGCCACACACCCAATTTCCGCAACATGCTGAAGGACATCAACGAATTCTGGCCGGAAGCTGACAGCAAGGCATTGTACGACCTGTTTCCAATGGGGCCCGCCAAACAGGCTGCAAAAGTCGCCGGATTGCCGCAACCTTTGGGTAAAGGCGGCTACTGAAACCACGCCAGCCAGGTACCTCATCAAGGGGACGCCGTGGTTGCAAGGGGCCAAAGCCCCTGCAACACACGCAATTGGTTATGATGGGACTGCCAGCCATTCGACCAGGCTGCCAAACAACACCAGCCAAGTCGCTGGCTTTAAGGAGATGAAGATGGGAATGGATATGGTCAACGTAGTACTAGACATGAAGGGGCTTTCCTGCCCCAGGCCGCTCATCGGGGCGAAACGCATGGTCGACGAACTTGCCGCTGGGCAGGTGTTGCTGCTGGTGTCCGACTGCCCTGGAACGCAGGATGATCTGTTCGCCTGGGCGAAATTGACTGGCAACCAGATACTTAAAACCGAGAAGATGCCTGATGGCGGAACCGGCTATCACATCCAGAAAGGCGCGGGCCATGCACATAGCGCCAACGTCACGCTGGATATACGCGGTGCAGTTTGCCCCGGCCCCATCGTCGAGGCAAAAAAACTGTTGAACGGGATGCAAACGGGCGAAGTGCTGAAACTCATCAGCGATTGCCCCGGTGTGCAGTCCGACATAGGCGGCTGGGCTTCCGCAACCGGCATGACTTTACTGGAATCCGTTGAAGCTGCGGCCGGCGTGCACGAGTTCTACATCCGTAAAGGCTGAGCCTTGCGCATCAAAAGCAGCTGGTTCAAGGAAGGCCGCAAACGCACTCCGCAGGAGGTCTCGGATGCGTTGGCATTCGTCGTTTCGCGTATCGCCGACAATGCCCTGAAGAACACACGCAAGGCGAAATTCGAGATTGAAGTCGGGGTACAGTACTTCGACTTCCTCGCCGAATTCCTGTTGTTCCTCATTATCTCCGCCGACCGCATCGCTTATCGCGAACTTACGGAAGAAGACCGGCTCGTTTTCACCAGCAACCTAGCAAACCGGGTAGCCGAGACCTACGCCGAGAACCGCAGCCGCCTGCTTGTCGAAGATCTGAAGGAGTGCAAGCGGCGCTTCATCGACTTGCTCAACCAGCGCGCCGGGGAATATGCCGAATTCGGCTACGACGAAAACGGGCCCGCGTATACCTTTTATCGCTATCTCGCCTATTGCATCGGCGAAATCATGACCGATGCGGACAGCGGCTGGATCATCGACCAGATCATCAGCTTCGAAGCACCAGAGGCAATTCAGATGGTCGAAAAGACGCTCCGCGGCCTGTATGAGGCCGAGCCGAAAAAATCACACCGCCGCGCGTCGGTCAGCGGAGACTGAATGAAAAGCCCGTTCGACCCAAACAACACCGAAAGCTATCTGCGCTGGCGCGAATGGAAACTTGCTGCCGCGCCGCTCTCGGTGAACGAATTCATGGTCGAGGTGCATGATCCGCGTGCGCTGACGCCGATTGAACACGCTGCGCTGGCCGAGCGTGTTCGGCGCAGCAACATGGCGATCTACGCCAGCCTCCTGCACGATGCGGACACCGAAATCCCGCGTTTGCTCGGCGTCCAGTTTGGTCTGAAACATCTCGATGCCAATTGGCTGGCTGGCGAAGACGGCATCTCCGAAATCCGCGTATTCGACAACGGCACGCGCCAGAATTACATTCCTTACACCGACAGACCGATCAAGTGGCACACCGACGGCTATTACAACCCGCCGGAACGTACGATCCGCGGCATGGTGCTGCATTGTGTTCGCAACGCCAGCAGCGGCGGCGAGAACCATCTGATGGATCACGAAATGGCCTACCTGCTGTTGCGCGATGAAAATCCACAGCACATTCGGGCATTAATGCAGCCCGACGCGATGACCATCCCGGATCGAGTGGATGAGACGGACGGCGTGCGCACCGCGCAAAGCGGCCCCGTGTTCTCATTGGACACTACCGGAAACCTCCACATGCGCTACACCGCACGCACCCGCAGCATCGAATGGAAACAGGATGCCGAAACACTTTCGGCAGTGGCCGCACTGGAACGCCTGCTGGCATCCGATACACCGCACATCTTCAAAGCACACCTCGATCCGGGTATGGGGCTGCTATGCAACAATGTGTTGCATGATCGCAGCGCCTTTACCGACGCCCCCGGCCAACCTCCACGTTTGCTGTATCGCGCCCGCTATCTGGACAGGATGAACACTTGAGAGCCTGCTAAAGCTTTCACGATTAAAGTCGATACCCTTACAGGCAGGCTTGGTTTCAATCCGATTGAAGAGTTCGAACTGTAAAGGACAATCGTGGACAGCAATTCATCTTCAATTCTCAAGCAACTCAAATACTCATTTTTAGGCTTCGGCCTGACCATGGGTCTGGTGTTCCCTCTTTACGCCAATTTTTTCGTTAACTGGAAGGAAGGCATGCTCGTCTGGTTCTGCCTAGGTTGCATTGTCGCAGGCATTACCATCGGCATTTCCAACCATAAGCTGCTGGAATGGCTACTCGTCCGTAAATTGCGTCTGGTCGCCGTCGCAGCCGAACGTATCCGCAAAGGCGATTTGCGTGAAGGTTGCGGCTTGCGCAGCTCGGATACGGTGGGGGAGATCACCGAGGGCTTTGACGCAATGGCTACCAGCCTGCGCGCAACCATGACCGAAGTGGCGCAGTCTGCTGGCTCTGTGGACTCAACCGCCCGTGAGATCGGTTCGTCCATGCAAACGCTGGGTGGCGACATGGACAAATATCGCCAGGACGCACAGGAAATAATCAAAGTCATCAACGGAATGGCCGATGCCGCCAACACCATCCTCACTTTGTCGGATGCGGCACGCAATAGCGCATCTTCCGCCGACGAACTGGTGCGCAACGGCGTATCCCAAGTAGGCAATACCGAAACGGCGATCTCGGTACTGAATGAAGCCAGCCGCAAGATATCAGCCAATGCGAGCAGTCTTGCGGTCAGCGCCAAGGAAGTCGAGACAGCGGTGTCTGCCATACGTGCCATTGCCGAACAAACCAATCTGCTGGCCCTCAACGCCGCCATCGAGGCCGCACGTGCGGGCGAACAAGGCCGCGGATTTGCCGTCGTGGCGGATGAGGTCAGAAAATTGTCGGAGCAGGCAGCGCAGGCAACCACCCGCATCGATGCCGTCCTTAAACGAGTCAGTGCTGACGTCGCCTCCACTGTCAGCATTTCTGAAGAGAACGCTATCGCGGTCCAGGATGGATTAAAGGCGGCCAAGTCGTCTTCCGAAATATTCGTTCAGATTGAAAAGGCGACAGTAGACATGAAACACTCGGTCGAGGCTGTGCGTGAAGCCGCCGACGACCAACAGATGCTGGTGGGCATCGTTCTCTCGCGCATGTCGGAAAGTGAAACACGAACAGAAAGCGTAGCCGATCTCACCAAGGTCTGCATCAAAGATGCAGACCGAATGATCGAGACGGCGCAAGGCCTTAATGCAACGACAAGGAAATTCACGGTATGACCTTTCGGGTTTTGTGAAAAAAGTTCTTCACCCGAGTTGATCAATGCAAAGCCTGCCAGTTAAAAAGCCCGCCTTAAAGGCGGGCTTTTTATTGGAATCAACCTGCGATCAGATTAGTACCAGCCGTAAGAAAGGCTGAGCGAATCCTCCGACATGCTGATGCTCGCATTGCCGCCACCCAACGCAGCAGGAATAACTCCAACACCAGTGACGGTCTGCTTGAACGCGTGGATGTAAGCAAACGTTACTTCTTGTTTGTTTGCCAGTTTCCATGTGCTGCCCAGTGACAAGTGGTTTTGAACAACCCCGGGAGCCATTATGTTCAACAAAGTCTGGTTACTTGGTATTTGCTGATTGTTATGGTTATAACCAGCGCGTACCGTCAGCGTCGAGTCGACGTCATAACTTACCCCGAGTTTGACAACTGTCATATCCTGCCAGCCAAACCCAGGACCGCCGGTCGCACCAAGCTGAAGGCCTGTTCCACCAAACGCCGGTGGCAGCGAGGTAAATGCGTTACCAACAGAGCCTACTCCGCTATAGTTGATACGTACCACGTCGAACGCTACCGTAGTCTGGGAAGTGGCCTTGACCGCAGCGCCAAGACCATAGTTGGACGGTATGTCGAAACTGCCCTGATCAGCAAACAGGCCACTGTATTTTGAAAACTTACTCATCTTGGTCTTGGTCTGGTAAGTGGCACCCAACGTTACCATGGGTGTGACTTGCCCCGTCCAGCCAAACCTTAAACCGTAGCCAGTAGATGTATCCGTTCCATTGTTGGTAACAGCAGTCGGTGTTTGCGACATGCCTTCGAACGGCTGTAAACCGGTAGCGCTGAACATCTGATAGGCCAGATTCAAGGAAACACCGACCGAGTTGTTAGCATTGATTTTCTGCGACCAAGTAGGTGCAATGAAAAGCTGTTCCAGATTTATACCAGCCGGCCCCTGACCTCCAAGGCTGGCAAAGGGATTGGTGTCGTACTGAGTATTCATACCACCATTACCGAAAACGGATACGCCCAGCGATGTATCCGAATTGATCATCTTGTTGTAGCCGAACGAAGGAATGTAGAACATGCTTTTGCCATTGCCGTCATACGTCCCATTCATTGTGGTACCCGGCGTTGTATATGGAGCCGGCGCGGTGGGTCCTGGTAAGGTATTTCCGCTGATTTCAGCACTGCGATTGGGTTTAAAAAAAGTCAGGCCGACATCAACGCGATCCCCGACCATCACCATACCCGCAGGATTGTTTGCGGCTGCAAGAGAGTCCATCGGCAGCGCAATACTTGCTCCACCCATACCCTCGTTTTGCGCGCCATAGCCGATCGGAAAATAACCATTGGTGGCATTCGCCAGCGGCGACGCCACCATACCCAACGAAAACAATGAAGCTACGATCTTTTTGATTCTCATGCTTCTCTCCCTGATTGTGAAAATGCCCCTATGGCATCTCAAGTTACAACACCCTGTTACAACAAACCTCGTCTTATATGAACAAGCAGATATCCGTGTCTCCCGCGAAGCCCATGAACGTGGCTGCACCGCCGTATTCGCACTGTTCTATGAACTCGCTCTTGTCGAATTCGAACAGATCGACAGTCATCTGGCACGCAACGAATTTCACATCCGCCTCCAGGCACAGGTCACGCAGTTCCTGCAGCGAAGCCACACCATGCTTCTTGAGCTTCTGCTTCATCATCATGGTGGCCATGGACTCCATGCCGGGCAGCATCTGCACCATCACCGGCATCGGTATCGGCATCGGCATCGCCGGGTTGGCGAGCGGGCTGATCATCACGGTCGACAGATCCTTGCGCAGTAATTGCAGGCCGTAGAAGGTAAAGAAGATCTGCACGTCATAACCCAACGCAGCGGCTGTGGAAGCCAGAATGAACGGCGGATACGCCATGTCCAGTGTGCCTTTGGTGGCGATGATCGCCATTTTTTTGGTAGCCATTCTTGCCCCTTAAATATATTTGGTTGCAGGTGATTCGATTACTTTTTCTTCATGTAGAAGACGTATTCGCCATTGACTTCTTCCTGGCTCAACAACGGGTTTCCGGTCTGCTCGGCGAATGCGGCCATGTCTTTCACCGAACCGCAATCGGTCGAAATGACCTTGAGCACCTGGTTGGAAGCCATGTCAGCCAGCGCCTTCTTTGTCTTCACGATAGGCAAGGGACAAGACAAACCGCGCGCATTGAGTTCTTTATCAAAATTCATTATTTCTTCTCCCACGAGTGAATTAAAACTACTTCCTAAAAAAGTGCGTCACCGCACAGAACTTGAGTTGCATTATAGGGATAAGCAACCCTACAACGTCCATAGCCACCAAGGGTAAAATGCGATAGCTCTTTAGGGTTATCTTTAAGCATCTGCTAATAAAGGTCCCTTGGGCAACAGCTATCGTATTCCTGATCGCAAGCAAATCCCAGTATCGTGAATGTCGCGCTGCCATACAGTATCTTTGCGAACTTTCTTGAAGAAGCATACTTGTATATCAGCCAAATACTGCTGAAAGCGCCCTGCTCAAAATGGGATCATGGCCTCAATCAGTTGCAGCATGCTTGTCTAGACGCAGGCAGATTTCATCGATTGCCATCCTGTCGGTGGCAAAAATGTATTCTTCCCCGATTTTAGCGGTCAGGCCAGTTCGATCCATCACGTCCGAGACTTGTTTCTTCAATCCGCTGAATGCAAGCTTGATCCCGCTTTTCTGGAAACGCTCGAGCAGATTGCGCAGCATCTCAATGCCCGATGCGTCGATCTCGTTGATGCCGCTCGATTGAACGAGAATGCACTCCATTTCCGGGTTCTCCCTTTCCAGTTTCAGCAGTGCGTCTTCAAAATAGGAGACGTTTACGAAGCGCAATGCACCATCAAAACGGATTGCGCCCAGCTTCGGATGCAACGGAGGCAAGTTATGGCGTACCGCATCGCGCAGGGTGGTATCGCTATGCAGACCCAGCACCGCTATCCTTGGGCGCATCATTCGATAGAGCAGCAGCGAAAGAGACAGGATGATGCCGGTGAGAATGCCGTTTTGTATGTTCGGTGCAAAAGCCAGGGTCGCGATAAAAGTAACAATCGCTGCAATACCGTCATCCCGGCTTGCCCGCCACGCGTTCCTGATGGACTGAAAGTTGATGAGATTGATGACTGCCATCATGATGATTGCGGCAAGAACGGGCTTGGGCAGGTGAAAAAGCAAAGACGTAAAAAAGAGTAGCGTGAGCAGTACGAAAATCGCGGAGATGATGGATGACAACGGTGTCCTGGCATCCGACGCGAGGTTAAGGGCCGACCGGGAGAATGATCCGCTCACCGGCATCGATTGGCAAAATGCAGCCGCCACCTTGGCCAATCCCTGTCCGATCAGTTCCTTGTTTTCATCCCAAGGCTGGCGGGTTTTGATGGCGATCACCTTGCAACTCGACATGGCTTCCATGAAGCTGATCAGGGCAATCACGAAACTAGCGGGCAATAGCGCGACCGTCGCGTGCCAATCCAATGGTGGAAGACTCAGAGTCGGCAGACCCTGAGGCACGATCCCGACCACCCTCCCCCCCAAGTTGGCATAGTCGATCGCATAACTGATCCAGGTCAGGGACGCGACCGTGATCAGTACTCCGGGCAGTCTGGGCACAAACCGCTTGAAGCCCAGCAGCATGAGAATAGCGGATATGCCAAACCCGAGCGACAGTGCATGGGCGGTATCTATATGCATCAGCACCCGGCTGATATCGAGCAGAAAATGTTCCGACTGCGCAGCAGGGATGCCCAGCAGAGTCGGCAATTGCGACAGCCCGATAATGATAGCTGCGGCATTGATAAACCCCATCAGCACCGGGTTGGAAAGAAAGTTGAGCAGAACTCCTACCCGGAACAACCCGAAGGCAATTTGAAACAAGCCGGAAATCAGCGCCAATAAAATCGCATATGAGTAGAACAAGGCACTACCATGTCCGGCCAGTGGCGCGATGCTGGCTGCAGTCAGCAGGGATGTCATGGCAACAGGGCCGGTGGACAACTGATTGGAGGAGCCAAACAAGGCGCCGATCACCGTGGGGATCAACGCTGCGTACAAGCCGTAATAGGCCGGGACTCCCGCCAGCTGTGCATAAGCCAACGATTGTGGAATGGCAACCAGGGAAACCGTGATACCCGCAACCAGGTCGGCCTTGAGGGTGCCGGCCCGCATGTCAAAACGCTGAATGAAATTGCGCCAGATAGCCTGCGGGTTCATTGCTCCATCTCCAGTCAACCTATGGTTTGATAGTAAAGATTCTGCGGGTGATTGGCCTGCGCAAAGAAGAACCAGCGCTCGGCAAGCAGCCCGATGTATTGAAGCACAAACACCAGACCGAGCAGCGATGGAGAAAATGTGCCCATAGCGAGCATGAGCAGCGGCACCACAAAAGCCAGAAGCAGGAAGGCCGGTTTGATTGTACGCAGGAATGCCGGACTCTTGCCATGGAAGAATTCACGCGTATTGAATGAGCCTCCCATGGACCCCATCGAGCGCTGCACGATATGCGGATGCTTTACGCCGATGGCAGTCTGCATCGTGGATTTCGGTTTGAGGCGCGCATTGCGTATCAACGATGCAATGCGTCCGACGAAAGCCAGCAAAGTGATGATCAGTGCCCAGCCAACAAAGAAATAGGTCTGAGACGGCGCTGCCAACGCTGCATAGAATGCAGCCAGTATGAAACCGGAAGAACCGCCCATCAGGATATAGTTGATGACGGTCAGCGGCGAGTACCACTCGCGCAGAAAGCGCAGGCAGGCGTAGACCATGCCGGTGCAGATGAACAGCACGAACGCCAGGAATGTGCCAATGTAGCCGATCACGACAGACAGATCGATGAGCATGCCGCTGGGCAGAGTCACCACCTCGGGCCTGAACCCGCTCAAATGAGAGACTCCGTAGACGAATATCATTCCCATGAATACCGGCAACGCGATCACTTCACGCGACAGCCAAGAGGTACGCCATTGCGATGCTGCACGCCATGCGCGTTCCGGCCGCCCGAGGTGGAAGAACGAAGCGATCAGTCCCCCTCCGAGAAGCAGCAACGCAATGACGCTGCCGTAACCGTAGAACGCGTCCGACTGCATCGGCAGGAGGCCAAACAACGCATAGGACTGATGTGTGAACAGCGCGAGGAACAGGCCTTGCCCGGCACCGAGCAAGGTAGTCAGAAAAATCACGGAAAAAGCGGGTTTCATAGTTCCTCGTTACCAGGCAGAAGCATCGTCCATTGACGGTGCGCCCTTTGCAGGTTTGGGCAGTTGGCCGTCCACTTTGAGCGGGTTGTCCGCGCGTTCCAGCTCGTCCATGTGTATCTTGAGCTTGGTCTTGCGGCGCGGCAAATAATGATTGGCGGGATGCGTACCCCATTCCGGCATCAGCGGATAGCCGCCCTCCTCGCGTATCGCCTGCGATATCTCGGATTCGGGATCGTGGATATCGCCGAACAGACGCGCGCTGGTCGGGCACGCCTTCACGCAGGACGGTTTGCGGTCGATCTCGGCCAGCGACTGGTCGTAGATTCGATCCACGCACAAGGTGCACTTCTTCATCACCTTCTCTTTTTCGTCGATTTCGCGCGCACCGTACGGGCAGGCCCAGGTGCAATACTTGCAGCCGATGCACTTGTCGTAGTCCACCAGCACGATGCCGTCTTCCTTGCGCTTGTATGACGCGCCGGTCGGGCATACCGGCACGCACGGAGGGTCCTCGCAATGCAGACAGGATTTGGGGAAATGCAGCGTCTCGCTGTTCGGGTACTGGCCGATCTCGAAAGTCTGCACGCGGTTGAAGAACGTGCCGGTCGGATCGGCCCCAAAGGGATTTTCGTCGCATAAAGGTCCGGCAGAACCGGAGGTGTTCCACTCCTTGCAACTGGTCACGCAGGCATGGCAACCGACGCAGACATTCAAGTCGATAACGAGCGCGAGTTGGGTCATTTCGCACCGCCCTTCTTTTTGCCGCCGCCAAAATACGCCTGCCAACTCGGAGATTCTTTCATACCTGGATATTTCTTCATGGGTTCGAATTGCGGCGAGGTCTGCTCGGGCTCTCCCTCCTCCGCCTTGTAGATACGCACGCGCACGTCATACCACGCCGCCTGACCGGTGATCGGATCGGAATTCGAGAAGCGCTTGCCATCCACCTGCGGCGGCAGCTCTTCCGAAATGATGTGATTGAGCAGGAACCCCTGTTGCGATTCGTTCGCGTCGGGAGACAGATTCCACGCGCCTGCAGCTTTGCCGATGGCATTCCATGTCCACACCGTGCCCGGTTCAACCGACTCGCTGTAACGCGCCATGCAACGTATCTTGCCCCATTGCGACTCGACCCATATCCAGTCGCCGTCGGCTATGCCCGCATCCTTCGCAGTCTGGGAATTCACATACAGATAGTTGTGTGCATGGATTTGGCGCAACCAGGCATTCTGCGAATCCCACGAGTGGTACATCGCCATCGGCCGTTGCGTCAAAGCTGACAGAGGATATTTGCGCTTGTCGCTGGTCTGGGTCTCCAGCGGTTCGTAGTAGAACGGCAACGGATCGAAGAAAGTCTCGATGCGCTTCGCCAGATGCGCCGGCGGCTGGCGTGTAATGCTCTTGCCCTGTGCAGCAAGGCGGAACTTCTGCAATACCTCGGAATAGAGGTGGATCAGGATAGGCTCCGAGTAGCGCGTGATGCCGTTGCGCTGTGACCATTCGAGATAGCCCTTGTTCCAGTTGCGCATGAACTGGTAGGAGCGCGGCAACACATGGTGATGCACGCAGTCATTCTTCGCATACATCTCCCACTGATTGGGATTCGGCTCGCCGCGTATGGATTTCTCGCCCCCCTTGCCGCGCCATCCTGTCAGGAAGCCGATGCCGGATCCCGGCGCAGTCTCCCAGTTGACGATGAAATCGGGATAGTCTTTAAACTTGCGCTCGCCTTCCTTGGTGACAAAGGCCGGCAACTTCAGTCTCGTGCCGAGTTCGATCAGCACTTCCTGGAACGGCTTGCATTCGCCGGTCGGCGGCACCACGGGGATGCGCACCGAATCCACCGGCCCGTCGAATTCGGAGATCGGACGGTCGAGCATGGACATCACGTCATGACGCTCGAGATAGGTCGTATCCGGCAGGATCAGGTCGGCGAAAGCGGTTGTCTCGGAATGGAAGGCGTCGCACACCACGATGAACGGGATCTTGTATTGCCCGTCCTCTTCCTTGTCGGTGAGCATCTTGCGTACTTCGCTGGTGTTCATGCTCGAGTTCCATGCCATGTTGGCCATGAACAGCAACAATGTATCGATCTTGTAGGGGTCGCCGCGCCAGGCATTTGTAATGACGTTATGCATCAGCCCGTGCACCGACAGCGGATATTCCCACGAGAAAGCCTTGTCGATGCGTACCGGGCTGCCGTCTGCATTGACGAACAGGTCGTCCGGATCGGACGGCCAGCCCAGCGCCATGCCGTCGAGCGGCGTATTCGGCTGCACCGCACGCGGGTCGTTCGGCGTGCGCGCACAGGGCGGGATCGGGCGCGGGAACGGTGTTTTGTGGCGAAAACCGCCGGGACGGTCTATCGTACCCAGCAAGGTCATCAGAATGGATAGTGCGCGTATCGTCTGAAAGCCGTTGGAGTGCGCTGCCAATCCGCGCATGGCATGGAACGAGACGGGATTGCCCGTAACGGTATCGTGCTCCTTGCCCCAGGAATCGGTCCACGCGATGGGCAGTTCGATCTTCTGGTCGCGCGCGGTGATGCCCATCTCGTGCGCCAAACGACGGATGGTCTCGGCGGAAATGCCGGTTATCTGCTCCGCCCACTCCGGCGTGTAATCCTTGACGCGCTCTTGCAGCAACTGGAACGCGGGCTTGACAGGCGTGCCGTCCGCCAACTTGAATTCGCCGAACAGGTAAGGATCGGCGCCTTCGGTATGCGTAACCACCGCCTTTTCGGTGTTACGATCCCACCACAGTTTGTTCTGCGGATCGTAACAGCCCTCCTCTTGCGGCACCTCGGTACGCACGAACATACCGAACTCGTCATGTGCAGCGTCCAGGTTCACCAGTTGTCCGGAATTGGTGTAGCGCACCAGGAAATCGCGGTCGTACAGGCCGAGTGCGATAATCTCGTGGATCAGGGCCAGCATCAGTGCGCCATCCGTACCCGGGCGGATCGGCACCCATTCGTCGGCAATCGCGGAATAGCCGGTACGCACAGGATTGATCGAGATGAAACGCCCGCCTTCGCGTTTGAATTTCGACAAGGCGATCTTCAATGGATTGGAGTGATGGTCTTCTGCAGTCCCTATCATGATGAACAACTTGGAACGCTCGAGATCGGGGCCGCCGAACTCCCAGAACGAACCGCCGATCGTGTAGATCATCCCGGCAGCCATGTTCACGGAACAGAAACCGCCGTGCGCCGCATAGTTGGGCGTGCCGAACTGGCGCGCGAACAAGCCGGTCAGCGCCTGCATCTGGTCGCGTCCGGTGAACAGCGCGAATTTCTTGGGGTCGGTAGCGCGTATCTTGCCGAGACGCTCGCCGAGGATGGAGAAAGTCTCCTCCCAGCTGATCTCTTCGAAATCTCCGGCGCCGCGTTCTGATCCCGGCTTGCGGCGCAACGGCTTGGTCAGGCGTGCCGGCGAGTACTGCTTCATGATGCCGGAAGAACCCTTGGCGCAGATCACGCCATTGTTCAGCGGATGATCGGGGTTGCCGTCTATGTAGCGCACCTCACCGTTGCGCATATGCACGCGGATGCCACAACGGCAAGCGCACATGTAACAGGTGGTTTTGTGAACTTCGATCTTCGCATCCGGAACGGGGGGAGCAAACGGGTCATGCAAGGGAGTCGATGACATGGGTGGTGGTTTAATAGTTATTGAGGCATGGCCGCCTCACCAAATTAGTCGGCTTGATCAGGGTCGCAAGTATGCGTATCCCTTACCAGTACTGCCATAGCTGTGATGAGGGAGTGAAGCATAACCCATAAGGGGGGTGCGTCCCTCAACCCATGAGAGCTATCGCGGACAGGATGAGCTTGCTCTAGTGTGCGTACCTGAGAAATCATAAGTACCTGACTAGATTACTAGATTATTAGGAGGCATATATGGCATTGGTAAACCCGCATGGTGGAGGCGATCTCAATCCCTTGTTGCTGGATGGCCCCAGCCATAAGGCGGAACTCGAGAAAGCGAAAAAGCTGACTCAAGTCAAAGTCAGCTCGCGCGAAAAAGGCGACATCATCATGCTGGGCATCGGCGGATTCACGCCGCTCAACGGTTTCATGACCCATGCCGACTGGCAAGGCGTCTGCGACGGCATGACGATGACCAGCGGCCTGTTCTGGCCTATCCCTATTACCCTTTCCACCGACAAGTCGACTGCCGACGCCATTCCCACCGGCAACGAAATCGCGCTCATCGATCCTGAAGACGGCAGCATTCTCGCCACGATGAAAATCACCGAGAAGTACACCATCGACAAAGGGCACGAATGTGCCACCGTGTTCGGCACCACCGACATCGAACACCCCGGCGTAAAGATGGTCATGGAACAAGGCGACGTAAATCTCGCCGGTCCGGTAAAGGTGTTGTCGCAGGGCGGATTCCCGGAGAAATACGGCACGTTGTTCATGACGCCGAAAGAGACGCGCGCACTCTTCAATGAATTGGGATGGAGCAAAGTTGCAGCGTTCCAGACCCGCAACCCGATGCACCGTTCGCACGAATACCTCGCCAAGGTCGCCATCGAAGTTTGCGACGGAGTCCTTATCCATTCGCTGCTCGGCAACCTCAAACCTGGAGACATCCCGGCCGAAGTGCGTACCAATGCCATTATGGCGCTGACCAAACATTATTTTGTAGCCAAGACCATCGCCCAGGCAGGTTATCCGCTCGACATGCGTTACGCCGGTCCACGCGAAGCCCTGTTGCACGCGCTGTTCCGCCAGAACTACGGCTGCTCGCATCTCATTGTCGGGCGCGATCATGCCGGGGTCGGCAGCTACTATGGCCCGTTCGATGCGCATCACATATTCGACAAGATTCCCAAGGGCGCGCTCGAAACACAGGCGCTCAAGATCGACTGGACTTTCTGGTGCTACAAGTGCGGTGGCATGGCCTCCGCACGTACCTGCCCGCACGATGATAAAGAACGTCTGCTACTCTCGGGTACCAAGTTGCGCAAGATGCTTTCCGAAGGATCCGATGTACCGCCGGAATTCAGCCGTCCCGAAGTGCTGGAGATATTGCGCAAGTACTACGCGGGACTACAAGAGCATGAGAAGGTAGAAGTAAAACTGACAGGGCATTCCGCGAAGTAAGGCCAGCGGATAGTCCGGTCATTCAGGATGGTCATTCGTCTGCAATTATTGAGGAGAAACTAATGTTCACGAGCAATCCCTTTGCCGCACTTTCGGCATCGATTCCAACCGTCTATATGCAAGGGTATATCGTCGTGATGATCCTGCTGGTCATGGGTGGAACCATACTCGACATGCTTCACAAGAAAAGCGCGCAGTACTTTTTCGAAAATGCAAAAAAAGCGAAGAAGAGCGCAAAACGATCAGTAGGTGGTGGTGAAAAGATAGCGATTGCCACTTCGGTGCTGGTAAAGGAAGTATTGACTTCTGGTGAATTCGACAATCCAAGGCGCAGGCTTTCCCATCTGTTGACCATGTGGGGAACCATTATTTTCATCGTGACTACCGCGATCATGATCTTCTCGCCGTCATCCACCTCTACCCTGCTGCCTCAGCTCTGGCATATCGGCGCGCTGATGCTTGCTGTTGGTGGATACTGGTTCTGGTTTGCCATCCGCGTTGATGTGGCTGCGGAAGGCCTTTCATGGTTTCGGCTTGAGCGCGCGGACTTGTTCATCCTCTCGCTGCTGGCCACCTCGACCTTCGCATTGATCTGGTCTTTTACCGGCGGTGGATTGACCGTGTTCTTTGCCTTGTTCATCCTGTCCAGCACGGTGCTCTTTGGCGGCGTGTATTGGTCCAAGTTTGCCCACATGTTCTTCAAGCCCGCTGCGGCCTACCAGAAGAAAATCATCATGGCCGATGGTTCTCGTGAGAATCTGCCTCCTGACTATGACCTGACGGATCCTGAAGTACAGCGCAAGTTTCCGGATGTGCCTATGTATATGGGCAAGAACCCGCCCAACATGGGGCTTTGCATCAAGGCTGAAAGAGCCAACCATTACTAATGCTGTCTTGACTAATTTTCGATAAGAAATAGAGGAGTATCTTAATGCCAACCTTTGTATATATGACACGTTGTGATGGTTGTGGAGAGTGCGTTGACATCTGCCCGTCCGACATCATGCACATCGACAAGAAGCTGCGTCGTGCTTATAACATCGAACCCAGTATGTGCTGGGAATGCTATTCCTGTGTAAAAGCATGCCCGCATCAAGCGATCGATGTACGCGGTTATGCCGATTTTGCACCACTGGGACACAGTGTCCGAGTGATCCGTGATGAAGAGAAAGGCACGATTGCGTGGCGCATCAAGTTCCGTAACGGCAAGAAAGACATGGAACTGCTGGCGCCGATCACGACCAAGCCCTGGGGCTCGGCGACACCGGACCTCGCCAAGGTGCCTGCCCCCAGCAAGGAGATGCGCGACAGCCAACTGTTGTTCAATGAGCCTAAATACATCCGCATGGATGAGGGTGGATTGCACACACTGCAATCCAATGGCCTGGAAATCAAAGAGGGAGTGCAATACTGATGAGCTACTCGACAATTATTGAAGACAATATCGACATCCTGGTTGTCGGTGCGGGTCTGGGCGGTACGGGTGCTGCATTCGAGGCAAGATATTGGGGGCAGGACAAGAAGATCGTCATCGCCGAAAAGGCAAACATCATGCGTTCTGGCGCGGTAGCTCAGGGCCTGTATGCGATCAACTGCTACATGGGTACACGCTTTGGCGAGAACAATCCCGAAGATCATGTGCGCTATGCACGTATCGACCTGATGGGTATGGTGCGTGAAGACTTGCTGTTTGACATGGCACGCCACGTAGACTCCGCTGTGCATAACTTTGAAGAATGGGGTCTTCCCATCATGCGCAACGAGAAGAAGGGTTCGTATCTGCGTGAAGGGCGTTGGCAGATCATGATCCATGGTGAATCCTACAAGCCTATCGTTGCCGAGGCCGCCAAGAAATCTGCAGACAAGGTTTTCAACCGCATCTGTGTGACTCACCTCTTGATGGATGAGTCCAAGGAGAACCGTGTTGCCGGTGCCGTGGGCTTTAATGTCCGCACGGGCAACTACCACGTGTTCAAATCCAAGGCCGTTATCTGTGGTGCCGGTGGCGCTTCCAACATCTTCAAGCCGCGCTCTGTCGGCGAAGGTGCGGGTCGAGTCTGGTACGCACCGTGGTCTTCGGGTTCTGCATATGGCCTGATGATCGAAGCCGGTGCAAAGATGACGCAAATGGAAAACCGCATCGTGCTGGCTCGATTCAAGGATGGTTACGGCCCTGTCGGCGCCTACTTCCTGCACCTCAAGACCTATACCCAGAACGCCTACGGTGAAGAGTACGAGTCCAAGTGGTTCCCGGCACTTCAGCAAATGGTAGGCAAGGAATACCTGGATCCGGAGGTTTCGCACAGAACTCACAGACCCATTCCGACCTGCCTGCGTAACCACGCGATCATCAACGAGGTCAATGCCGGTCGTGGCCCGATCCATATGGTCACCATGGAAGCCTTCCAGGATCCTCACCTTGAAGAGATCGGTTGGCACAACTTCCTGGGTATGACCGTTGGTCAAGCAGTACTGTGGGCAGCTACGGACGTTGATCCCAAGTACGAGAATCCTGAGCTGACCACCTCTGAGCCTTATGTCATGGGTTCGCATGCTACTGGTTGCGGTGCCTGGTGCTCTGGTCCGGAAGACGTGTCTCCGAAAGAATACTTCTGGGGCTACAACCGCATGACGACTATTGAAGGTCTGTTCGGTGCCGGTGATGCGGTAGGCGGTACACCCCACGCCTTCTCGTCGGGTTCCTTCACCGAAGGTCGTCTGGCCGCCAAGGCTGCCTGTAAATATATCGATGATGGCAAAGCAGAGGGCATCCGTGTTTCTGACGCTCAGATCAATCGTCGCAGGGAACAGATCTACAAGCCTCTGGAAACTTACCGTGTTTTCAGCAATGAAGTGGTTGCCGGTACCGTCAATCCCAACTTCATCAACCCAAGACAAGGCCTTGATCGTTTGCAGAAGCTGATGGATGAGTACTGTGGTGGTTTTGGTGTCAACTACATGACCAACGACAAGCTCCTGAACATCGGCTTGAAGAAGATGTCGATTCTGGGTGAAGATCTGGAAAAGGTTGCCGCGTCTGATATCCATGAACTGCTGCGCGCATGGGAGCTGAAGCATCGTTTCCTGACTTCTGAAAGCGTGTTCCAACATACGCTGTTCCGTAAGGAGACGCGTTGGCCGGGTTACTACTACCGTGGCGATGTGATGAAGCTGGATGACAAGAACTGGCACGTACTGACAGTTTCCCGCCGTGATCCCAAGACAGGTGAGTACACCATGGAAAAAGCACCGCTCTACCACTTGGTGGGCGATGTTGAGAAAGCACCCGCAGAAGCGCACTAAGCGAATACAGGCCTGATTTGCCAATTTCGTACAATCAGGCTTGCGATAACTTGTAAATGTATTCAGAGAGGACCGGCATATTTCATGTTGGTCCTCTTTTTGCCTGTTTCGCAAGAGTGGAATAGTCATTTCCATGAAAGTATGTGAACATCATGTTCGTTTAACGGAGTTCGGTTGATGAATATAATTGACAAGACAGATGAAGAGATATTGGATATCGCAAATCCTATGTGGGCGGATTTGGTTAAATACTCGAATGAAGGCAACTACGGTGCTTTCACGCGAAATTTTTCGAGTACTTTGATTGCCGGCGCCAATGAGGTTGAAATGGGCAAGCAGTTTGCAAGAAGCGAACTGGCAAAGAACCTGTCACCGGACTACGAGTATCTTGGCATCATTCGTCGTGGTGAATATGTCACAGTGTTATATAAACAGAGAAGTTCGAAGAAAGCTGGTGAATGGCTGGGAAGGCTGGTACTGGGTTATGAAAAGGACAAGGTGAGAGTTTTTGGCGCCACCATATTTTAAGGCAGGGTTATAAAAAATATTGAATATGTCAGATACGATAGCAGACGAAAAATTCGTTGAACTGAACTACAAGGTCATCGATAACAAAACTGGCGACGTACTGGTCACTGTGGATTATCCACTGGGTTATGTTCACGGCGTAAATGATGTGATGTCCGAAGAAGTGACAAAGGAACTCTATGGCAAAAAAGTCGGCGACATCATCGAAGTGCCGATAGACACTGCAAAGTTGTATGGTGAAAGAGATGAGTCACTGGTATTTACCGATCGCATAGAAAATGTCCCCGAAGAATATCGGGAGATCGGCATGACCATCACCATGGAAAATGAAAAGGGTGAACCCAGGAACTTCATCGTTACCCGATTCGATGACAAGACACTGACTATCGACGGCAATAACCCCCTTTGCGGCAGAGAGGTCACTTTCCTGCTGCAAGTGCTGTCTATACGTGATGCCACCGAGGAAGAGATCGAGCTTGGCGGAGCAGTCGGCGCCGATCCCGACCTGAATGAGATACTCGACCGGGCAAAATGAAATTCTCAACCAATTACATCATTTTCCCGCCGAACAAGGCTCTGGAACGTGCAATAGCGGATTCTATCGGCATGCTGAGTAAAGAAGCGGCCGCAGCGGCCATGCCGGATACCAAGATTGCAGTAGCGGATAATTTTCGTTACGCACGGGGAAATTATGAGCAGCACCGTTTCAGCGCCAGGATCTATGAAAGTTTGTGCGAGGCGCTTGAGGCATCGCTGACAGACACTACCGATACAGGCGCTCTTGCTGCAAAGATCATCCGCGCACGGGAGCCATTGGTCTGGGCAGAGACGCAGAACAATCTTGGAAACATTCTTGCCGCACTGGGACAGCAGCGCAGAGATGCAACATTGTTTGAACGGGCCATCCTGTGTTTTGGCAAAGCATTGGAAGAGTTCAGCCAGGAAAGCTCTCCCCCGGAATGGGCAGCTACGCAATATAACCTGGGCACGGCCAACCAGGCGCTTGGTCGGCTACTTGATGCTACAAAGCCATTAAAAATCGCTGTAGATGCTTACACCAATGCTTTGCTGGTTTGGACACGAGAAAGGTCACCGGAAGATTGGATGTACGCCATGCATCAACTGGGGGCCACCTTACATACGTTCGGCAAACTGCTTAAAGGCAACCGTCAATTTCAAAAATCCGTTGTTGCCTATAAGAATGCCCTTGCCGCTCTCGATGCAGACAATTACCCATTGGAGCTCACTGCCACACATAGCAATCGGGCTGCCGCTTTGCATCATCTCGGTGAGTCGGAAGAAAACCCTGATCGCCTAAAAGAAGCGATCAATTCCTACGAAAAGGCATTGACGGTCAGCATGGAGCAGCAGTTGCCTATCCATGTGGCAGTCATCTGCCGGGTAAACAAGGCGACAGCGCAAAATGTACTGGCTCAATTAACAAATGATGCCGTGCTTGCAGAAGAAATCGCGGATGAATTCGAGGTGATCATGGAGTGTTTTCCTCACGCGCTACAACCACTCTGTTTAAAGCACTGCCAGGAACAGCTGAAAATGGCGCAGTCGCAACTGCAAGTGATTAACCGCTAGATTGTTGAGAGAGGACTGAAATTAAATCCGCTCGGAAAGTTTATTTTCCAACTCAATGAATGAGCCGGTATCCGCCAGGAAACGGATCGTTCTGGCACCGAACCCGACTTCCGGGCTTGATTCTGCTTTATCGATAGATAAAGTCAGCACCACGCCCAACCTTGGAGACAGATTGTGACTTTTACAGACTTCAACGATTTTTTCTTTGATGGGTTCCAGCTGCTTGACGAGCGTATCCGTCAAGGCAAATACGTCCAGCTCTCCGGAAAGGGTCTCCGTGGATAGCTCCCATGAACTGATGACGGGTTTATCCAGGCTGCTGAATGCGCCCGCAGCATTGACGGAGGTGGGCTCCATCCCAAGCAGGCGTGTAATGTCGTCGGGGTTGAAATGATAACCAAGCAGTGCAAAGTAAGCCCGTCCTTTATTCGATGCCAAGATAGTTCCCTCGTTAACAAGATTCTGTGTCGAAGTATAAAGTATAGATTGAGCCGGAGGTGTTCAGTTGTCGTCTGAAGCCACACAAGAAAAGAAAAGAGACCCCAATAATCCATGTCTGTTCTGCAAAGATCCGCGTGGGGTATCGATAGAGCATGAACTTGCTTTCAGCGCCCGCGACTCCTACCCGACGAGTCCGGGGCACACCTTGGTCATCCCACGTCGGCATGTCGCCAGCTTTTTCGACCTGACGCCGGAAGAGGTGGCCGCCTGTATGGGCCTCATTAAAGAGGAGAAAAAACTCATTGACGAGGAATTCAATCCGGATGGCTACAATATCGGTGTCAATGTCGGACCGGCGGCCGGGCAAAGTATCTTCCATGTCCATATTCACATCATCCCCCGCTACAAAGGGGACGTTGAGAATCCACAAGGGGGAGTGCGGCATGTGATTCCAAAGAAGGCATATTACACACGCTGAACAGTATAATTTCAGCAGCAAAATGGGAGAAGTCGATATGCCTGTTTACATACTTCCCATTTTCAACCACCACTTTTTTAACCCAAGGAGATAGGATCATGAGTGATGAAAAGAAACCCTTTATGCGCCCCAAGGTTCCGGATGGCCACACAGCCCGCGTAACCACACGTCAGAAGGAGATCGTACCGGGGCAGTTCTTTGTGGGCTATGAAACCATTTGGGCGCCGCAACAGAAAGAAGTGCCATACACCACTCCCAAGAAGCCCTGAAGCAATCAGCAAAGACTCTCTGCCGCGCGAACCTGAATGGTCGCGCGGCTTTTTTTACGTTTTAGAGTGATCTTGTGGAACAAGGGATTTCCGCCAAGCTATAGTTCGCTATCGGCTAGTTGCAGCGGCACGACCTTGCCTTAACGCTCCAGAACTAAAGTCGAGACGCGCTTTTGTTCACTGTAGACATCCCCGCCGACGAGATGAAGAACTGCTCACCGACGACACCGAACTCATGCTGTTCGGTTACCTCTTGCTCAAGCAGGTGCTATCCAGTAAGAACATCATCAGGATCCACGAAGAGACCGCGTCCAAGCGCATGGAGATCGCCGAGAAGAAATTGCAACAGCTCGAATCCAAGGCTCGCGAGAAACGTGCGGCGGACGGGGATGGGATGTATGATGATGAAGAGTGGCTATAGATGGTTAGTGCATTAACGCCATTTTGAAAGGGAGTTTCGATGTCAGATCTCAATGACCCAAGAGTCTTTTTTGCCGCCGAGCGCACCTTGCTCGCATGGAATAGAACCAGCCTCTCCCTGATGGCATTCGGTTTCGTTATCGAACGGTTCGGCCTGTTCGTGCACATCCTTTTGCCAAAACATGACATGCCCCTGCAGCGTGGACTGTCCTTCTGGATTGGATTGATCTTTGTGTTACTGGGCGCGGTTACTGCCGCCTTTTCCACAGTGCAATACCGGAAAGTCCTCGACACCCTCAAACCCGTCGAAATCCCGGTTGGTTACCGTACCGATCCCGGCGTCATCAGCAACCTGATTATCTCTGTGCTGGGTATCGTTCTGACGATCTATTTCTTCCAGGGCGTCTAACCGGACGAACAAGGTCATTATCGGATACCAAAAAACCGCCCAAAACTTCAGGCAGCCTCAGCATCGAATTTGAGCTGGCAAACACACTCAATCAGCACACTTTTTTCACACCGAGTCTGGCAAGTATGCTGTCCAGCGGGCAGAACCTGGTGATCCCGCTTTGGAACAAATTGAATCCGACAAATGCGGTAAACAGCAAGAAATAGCTGCTGACGAAAACGGGGCTGCTCTGGACGCCCAACGCAAGCGACAGCAACACAAATGTTCCCGCAACAATACGAACAATACGTTCTGAATTCATTACAACTCTCCTGTAAAAATTGATAAATATTTACGATACTTTTTTGTACAGTACCGCGTAATACAAGACCGGAATGACGATCAATGTCAGCAATGTTGAGACGAATATGCCGAATATCAAGGACAGCGCCAGGCCGTTGAATATCGGATCATCGAGGATGAACAGCGCCCCCAGCATCGCTGCCAGCCCGGTCAGAACGATGGGTTTGGCACGCGCCGACGCCGCATTGATGACCGCATGCTGCAAGTCGACGCCGTCACGCAATTGAAGATTGACGAAGTCCACCAGCAATATCGAGTTACGCACGATGATTCCTGCCAGGGCAATCATGCCGATCATCGACGTCGCGGTAAACTGGGCGCCAAACAATGCATGGCCGGGCATCACGCCGATGATGGTAAGGGGGATCGGCGCCATGATGACCAGCGGTACCACATAGCTCTTGAACTGTGCCACCACGAGCAGATAGATCAGGATCAGCCCGACGCCATAGGCGATACCCATGTCGCGGAACGTCTCGAACGTCACCTGCCATTCTCCATCCCACTTAAGGGCATAGCCGGCGTAGGGATCGGAGGGCTGCTTGAAGAAATATGACTTCAGCGAACCGCCTTGCTCCAGTTCCATGCCACTGGTCTTGCCGTTGATGCCGAACATGCCGTACAGGGGGCTATCCAGTTTGCCTGCCATGTCGCCGGTCACGTACACCACAGGCAGCAAGTCCTTGTGATAGATAGGATAGTCGCGCTGAATCTGCAGCACTTGCACCACTTCGGACAAGGGAACCAGCGCACCGTCCCGAGCGCGCACCTTAAGCTTCAGCACATCGTCGATGCGGCTGCGTTTCTCCGCAGGCAAACCCAGGCGTAATGGCGGAGCATATTTCGCATTGGCATCATGTAACGCCGTCACGTCCTGTCCGGACAACGCGATTTGCACTGCATCCACAATATCGCGCTGTGCCACGCCAAGCAAGGCTGCCTTGCTCTGCATCACGTGCAGAATCAGCTTGGGTGCGACTTCGCTCACGGTATCGTCGATCCCGACAATGTCCGGGGTGGCCGAGAACTGCTCATGCACCTTGGATGCGACCTTGCGCGCGCCCTGATAATCCGGCCCGTAGATCTCGGCCACGATAGGTGACATCACCGGCGGACCAGGCGGCACTTCAACGATCTTCACTTTCGCGCCCCACACCTTGGCGATCTTCTCGATCGGCTCACGCACACTGGTAGCGATCTCGTGACTGCTGCGCGAACGATGATGCTTGTCCTGCAGATTGACCTGGATATCCCCCTGCTCGGATGCGCTGCGAAGATAGTACTGGCGCACCAGTCCGTTGAAATTGATGGGCGAACCGGTTCCGGCGTAGGCTTCGTAATCCGTCACCTCCGGCACGGTCGCCAGGTAAGCACCGATCTCATGCATCACTCCGGAAGTCTGCTCCAGCGCTGTACCGCTGGGCATATCGACCACAACTTGAAATTCTGACTTGTTGTCGAACGGCAACATCTTCAACACAACCAGTTTGACCATGGCCAGGGATACCGCGAACAGCAGCGCACCCAGTATTCCCAGCCAAAGTTTGCGTCTGGCCGGTTTTCCATGCACCCCGTTCAGGAACGGTGTCAGCCGATTGCGGAAGAAACGGGTTATTTTGGTGTCACGCTCGTCCTTGACCACCGCGTGATGCGCGTCTGCCAATTTGAGTGCCAACCAGGGCGTGATGATAAATGCGATCGCCAACGAGATCAGCATTCCCATGCTGGCATTGATCGGGATCGGGCTCATGTACGGCCCCATCAGGCCGCTGACGAAAGCCATCGGCAATAGCGCAGCGATCACGGTAAAAGTTGCGAGTATGGTTGGGCTACCAACCTCATCTACCGCTTCTGGGATGATCTCGGATAATGACTGATGCTGCGCCAGTTCGCGACGGCGATGGATGTTCTCCACCACGACGATGGCGTCATCCACCAGGATGCCGATTGAGAAAATGAGCGCGAACAATGACACACGGTTCAGTGTAAATCCATAAGCCCACGATGCAAACAGTGTCACCGCCAAAGTCAGCAGCACCGCGACACCGACTATGACCGCTTCGCGTCGCCCGAGCGCGAACCACACCAGTGCGACCACGGCAAATGTGGCGAAGAACAACTTCTTGATGAGTTTCATCGCCTTGTCATTGGCGGTTTCGCCATAGTTGCGTGTGGTAGTCACCTGTACATCGGAAGGAATCACGCTGCCTTTGAGCTCTGCCACTCTCTGGAGCAGCTTATTGGCCACATCCACAGCGTTCTCGCCCGGCTTCTTGGTGACAGCAAGGGTGACCGCGCCGAATTCCCCATGGGCAGTGATGCTCTTGTCGCCTGCGGCCGCACCCGTTCCGAGCCACACGTAGCTAGTGGGTTGATCTGCACCATCCAGTACTTCCGCCACGTCGCGCAAGAATACGGGCTTGCCGTCTGTCACACCGACGACCAGCTGGCTGACTTCCTTCGCGTCGCTGAGGAAATTGCCGGTCTGCACCAAAACTTCACGGTTGTTCTGAACCAGACTCCCCGCGCTGTGCGACACATTGGACGCCTGCAATGCCGAACGCACTTCCTGTACCGAAAGCTGATGCGCGTTCAATGCTTCCGGATCCAGCAACACGCGCACAATGCGCGGCGTTCCGCCCAAGGTAATCACCTCGCGTGTGCCATTGACGCGTTTCAGCTCGGCTTCGATGGCATGCGCGACCTGGGTCAGTGCCACACCGCCCGCAGCCTGTTCGCGCCACAAGGTGAACGCCATTATCGGCACGTCATCTATGCCTTTGGCCTTGATGATGGGCTGCATCACACCCAGTGTCGGCGGTAGCCAGTCCGCGTGCGAGTTGATTACATCGTAAAGTTTGACCAGAGATGGTACATGCTGCTCACCGACCTTGAACTGGATGGTCAGCACGGCCATGCCCGGCTGAGATACGGAATAGACGTGATCGACGCCTGCGATCTGCGACAGCACCTGTTCCGCAGGTGTTGAGACAGTATTCGCCACATCCTGCGCGGAGGCGCCGGGATAGGCGATCAGCACGTTGGCCATGGTGACGTTGATCTGCGGCTCTTCCTCGCGCGGTGTCACCATCACTGCAAACACACCGAGCAACACTGCCACCAGCGCCAGCAATGGCGTCATCTGCGAATGCAGAAAGGTCCGCGCAATACGGCCGGATATGCCCATACTCATTGCTTGTTCTCCGACGCAACCATACCAGCCTTGACTGCGTCGCGCGCCACTCGCTCTCCGATGTTCAATCCAGCCAGCACCTCGATCTCGTTTTGTTCATTCGTGTCGCCCAAGCGTACTTGGCGCAGATGTGGCACATCCTTTTCGTCCATCACATACACTGCAACCACTTCACTTCGGCGCAGCACTGCGCTCACCGGAATCAGCAATTTGCTCACCTTGCCGACCACAAAATGCGTACGCACGAACATGCCCGGATAAACGTTTTCCTGATTGGCGGGCAGTTCGACACGCACTTGCGTACTGTGCGTGCGTACGTCCGCGGACGGCTGCACCGTGACGGAGGCAGCTTTAATCCAGCGACTCAAGGACGGCACCTCAATAGTTACATTCGGACGACTACCGATGTCCTTCAATTTGTCTTGCGGCACATTGGCGATGACACGCAACTGCGACGGATCGAAACCTGTCATCAGGGGCTTGCCCACCGTGACCATCTCGCCCATCTCGACCATGCGCGCCGATACGACGCCCGCATAAGGCGCAATGACTGAGGTATAGCTTTGTGTCAACGCTGATTGCTGGGCGCCTGCCTCGCTCGCAGCCGCCTGAGCCTGCGCGACATCGAAATCCGACTTGGCTTTGTCCAGTGCAGCCTGACTGATGAATTTTTGCTCGAACAGCTGTTTTGAACGCTCATAGTTCAGTCGCGCGTTCTGCAAAGAGGCTTCTGCCTGTGACAGTTGCGCTTTGCTCCCGGCCAAGGCCTGATTAGCTTCGCGCTCGTCAATACGCAAAATAACCTGCCCTTTGCTCACGCGGTCACCGACGTCGAAAAATACGCCTTTCACCCGCCCGGAAATTTGCGCCGACACGGTTGATTGGCGAGTTGCCTCGACGACACCGTCAATGCTGTATGTCTGCTCGACCTCACGCATTTGAACCGGGGCAGTCGCCAGCGGTTCAGCCATACATAGCGGGGCAATAATCAATAACATCAAGCCGATAATTTTCATCATTAATCTCTCTTCCATCGTCATCGGGTAACTTAATATCTTCTAAATGATTTTCTGGATGATTTAGAACTCATCACATAGAACAAAACACATCCCGTACCATACTTACCAAGTTAAGCGTGCGGGAATCGCTGATGCGGTAATACACACGATTGGCATCTTTTTGCGTTGCAAGCAAGTTTTTGTATCTCAATATGGCTAAATGCTGTGAAATATTACTCTGCGTCGACCCCACCCGCTCCACGATATCCTGCACGCTCAATTCGCTATCAGCCAACGCACACAAGATCTTGAGACGCAAGGGATGCGAGATAGCCTTGAATGAGGCCGCTGTGATGATGAAGTCCTCGTCCTTATCAATCAGCATATTTGCCCGTATCTTCCCATTGCAACAGCAATTTTGAACATGTTAGCGAAATCGGTAAAATCATTCCGCTAATTGCACATTTTCAGTATAACACAATATAAGCATATTCTAACATATTGAACATCGAATTATAGTTATGTAATTGTATTCAATGGATTATCGATTTACGCCCTATACAATCCCGCTACATTTGAAAGTGTTCGGTCTATGACTAGACAAGCAAAGGTCCAAAAATGATCGTCGTCTCTGAGATTGGCAGCTGTGGCGCCAGAGGAAACATTGGCAAGCTGGCGTTCATGATCAGCCTGAACTTGCAGTAAGGTCAGAACGCAATTCTCCAGATTGTCATATTCACCCCTGCCAGCGTCATATTGCTCGCCTTCGAAATAGAAGAATTGGCAGCTGTAGCGGCTAGCCGAAACTTTACATACGATGAAATGAGCACCACGCTCATTCCAGTAGATTGTGGGGCAAACGGTTAGTCGAGAAGGATCGCCACCAAGTTGCAATTCGCTGTCCGCAAGTTGGATCGGTACGAACTTCGCATAGCGTTCGAACAGCATTCCCGAAACGCGTTTGTGTTCTGCTTCTGTGAAATCGGGTATAGAGGTCATAGGAAACCTTGAATCCGAGTCAATGTCAGGTCTGGGCCCAAGGCAGGCCATCGAAACGCCAGCCGTTATGCGAATTGCGGTGATGCGTATCGTCCAGGTCTCCTTCGAAACCGTGAGCAACATTGTAAATATCACTCAGTCCGGCATTTTCCAGAGCCTGTCCCGCATCTGCAGAACGACGTCCTGAACGGCAAATAAGCACTATAGGGCGATTGACACTGGCTGCCTTGCGCACGTGCGCCACGAATTGGGGGTTGATCTCCCAATCTGGCCCGTCCACCCATGGAATAAGGATAGAACCGCGTGGATGACCGACGAACATGTGCTCCATCTCGCTACGCACATCGATGAAAACCGCCTCAGGATTGGCTTGCAGGAAGTCATATGCTTCCTTGGGGTTAAGGTGCTGCATGGTATCCGCCCTCCAAATTGACTGGTTCTGAAGGTTGGATTATAGCGCCCTGAACGGGCTGATGTATTAACACCCACCCCAGTCTATCTGGGCGAATGGGCTGATGCATTATTTGGCTGCGATATCCTTCAACTTCTTCCGCTGAATGACATGCCCGTCCAGCACTACTTCTTTTGCGCTACCGCCACAAGCTACGCTCATGATTTGTGAATAGCACGCCACCGGAATGGCAAATTTAGTACCCTGCTCTTTGTTGATCTCCAACTGGCAAATCTCGACGCTGGCTCGGTACAACTGGCACGGCGTGCCGATCATTTAAGAACCATAAGCTCAAGCCTCTGATTCAGAATGCTGCGGGGTACGTATCTCAAAACTCATGTCTTCCAGATCGCCAAGTATCCAGGTTGGAACTGCGTCTACACCGGGAGCGTCTATGCCCGCGACCGAACCGGGATTGACCAACCAGCTTTTTCCGCCTGTGACGTTCGATTGCAATCCTGCATGAGCAGTGTGACTATGGCCATGGCAGACCAGATCGTATTCTCCTGTACAGGCAAAAGCGTAACCGTGATGCGGCATATGCGTAACGAAAATCTTGCGCCCGCCGAGTTCCAGCACGGTATCCTGTCCATGATAGGTAAACAGGCCGTTTGATTTCGCCATCATGCGGTAAAGTGCCGCAACGTCGCCGATGTTATTGCCGTGCACGGCATGAATGGGAATACCCAGCCGGAGAGAAGCGCGCAAGGTATTGACTCCGATCAGGTCACCACAGTGGATGACAGCTTGTGCCCCGGCAGCCTGCGCTTCTACAATAGCTTCCACAAGAGGATCTGAGCGGTCATGGCTGTCGGAAACAATACAGATCTTCATATCTATATTATGCGTCTTATGCGTCGCGTGGATTCCGTCACATTAGGCGGAATTCCTGCTCAGAGTGTCTATAACCACATCGGGTGGGGAGCGCCATAGCCCTGAAGGGGTGGTAGTTAAAAATTTATCAAGGTTCTGTTGATATTAAAGGGAAAGCGGCATACCCTAGTATGGCTATTTGGAATATCAGCTTACAGGTATTTTCAGGCACAAATTAGGACTTTCGGACATTTTATCGATGGATGTTATGGATACAAAGTTCAAGTCAACAAACGAGTCGGCCAACGTGGATTTCTATTGGACACGCGACCCTGAGTTGGTGTTTCCCGGCAAGAATGGCGGGCTGGAGGCTTGCGTCGAGCAGGAATTTACAGCATCCCGCACCAGCGACCTTAAGACGCTATTGAACACCTTTCTGGAAACAGCCACCAGTTTCATCAAGGCAAAAGCCGCTGTGGTGCGTGTCTTGCTCCCCGACGAACAGACCCTGCAAGTCATCAGCGCAGTCGGACTTTCTGGAGAAGAACTGGAAGCTGAACGCATCGTCGAACTGGCCTGCGAAGATTGCGGCAAAGACGCCTTCAAACATGGGCTCTGCTCAACCAATATCGAAAGTTGCAATACCCGAAATGGCGATCAGCCCAGACAATTTCGCTCGGTGATCTCCATTCCGCTTGTATGCCGAAATTCTCCTGAAATCATGCTCGGTGTTTTCACGCTCTTCTTTGATACGCCCCAATCGTCATCCGGCAATTCGGCAACCATGGCAAACAGCTTCGCCGATCTGCTGGGTTCTCTGATTGAGCACATCAAAGCCACGCGCGAAGCCAAACGGGAGGAGTTGTTGATGGAACGCCAATCCATCGCCAACGATATTCATGATTCGCTTGCACAAACATTAAATTACGCACGCATGAGCACCACTTTACTGAGCGACGCAATACGGAATAACAACGAGGTGATGGCTACAAAATATGTGCGCGACATCGATGAAGCTCTGGAAATCGGCCAGAAATCGGTTCGTACACTAATCACTGATTTTCGCAGCGATATGGATCCGGCCGGCCTGTTGCATGCGCTCCAGACGCTTGTTGAGCAATTTGTCCTGAAGCACTACATCGTACTTGACTGTTCCATTCGTGTCGCCGATCTTGATCTGCCGCTGGAACATGAGATTCAGACATATCACATCGTGCGTGAGGCGCTCTCCAACATTGCAAAACATTCCAGCGCAAGCCATGCAAGGTTGATCGTCGATCATCTCTGTGGCTATTATGTGTTCACAATTGAAGACAATGGGGTCGGGACATTCTCTCCGCTGGAGGGGCATTACGGGATCATCATCATGCGCGAACGCGCACAACGCATCGGCGGTGAAATCAAGGTGGAAAGCACGAAAGGACTGGGCACCTGCGTACAATTGTTCTTCCCTGAACCCGAGTTGAACTGGAGAAGTGCGCATGGATAACAGACTAAAGATCGTGCTGGTTGACGACCAGGGGTTGTGCCGGCGAGGGCTGAGCGAACTGCTCACGCATTGTTACGATTTCAACGTACTCGGTGCGGTCGGCTCAATCGAAGAGTTACGCGTTCTTATTCAGGAGCAGCCCGACCTGTTGGTCATGGATCTGCGTATGAAGCCGATGGACGGCCTGGCCATGCTTGAACAACTGCGCAAGGAAGGCTGCACAATCCCTGCCGTGATGTTGACCATGAGCGACTCCGAAGCGGACTTAGGCAATGCCATACGCGCCGGGGTGCGCGGCTACCTGCTCAAGGATATGGCGCCCGAAGAAGTGGTGGACGCAATTCGCCGTGTTGCCGCCGGCGAATTGGTGGTCGCACCGACCATGACGGTGAAAATGATCGAAATGCTGCGCGGCGACCAACCGGGGCAGGAACCAAAGAATTCCCTCAAGCTTCTGACCGAACGCGAACGCGAAATTCTGCAATTGCTGTCTCGCGGCGAAAGCAACAAGGCCATCGCTCTTACTCTGTCTATCAGTTACGACACGGTAAAACAGCACGTGCGCCACATCCTGAACAAGCTCAACCTGTCGTCAAGGGTGAAAGCCGCCGTGCTTTTCGCCAAGGAACAAGGAGCGCCGGAAGACAGCGATGCATCGTCGAATATGCAGGTCAGTTCAAAGAAGCAGGGAAGCAAGTAAACAGGTATTGGAACATTGGTCATTAATAATCAAACAGAGAGGAAATAACATGGCACACATCGTCATTATGGGAGCAGGTCTTGGCGGCATGCCGGCGGCATACGAAATGCGAGACAAGCTGGACAGCAAACACAAAGTTACCGTTGTCTCAAACAGCGAAAATTTCCATTTTGTCCCATCCAATCCATGGGTGGGTGTGAGGTGGCGCGACCGCAAGCAGATCGAGTTCCCCGTGCGCACCTATCTGGAGCGCAAGGGCATCGAATTTATCTCCACCGGTGTCAAGCGCGTTCACCCCGACAAGAACCAACTTGAATTGAACGATGGCAAGAGTGTCGATTACGATTACTTGGTGATCGCCACAGGCCCCAAGCTGGCGTTCGATGAGGTCGAGGGTCTGGGTCCGCACGGTGGCCACACTTATTCAGTATGTCATGTAGATCATGCAATGAAATCGCACGATGAATGGGAAAGTTTCTGCGAGAAGCCAGGCCCCATTGTGGTCGGTGCCGTGCAAGGTGCATCTTGCTTCGGCCCGGCTTACGAATATGCGTTCATCATGGATACCGATCTGCGTAAACGCAAAATCCGCACAAAAGTACCAATGACCTTCGTCACTTCTGAACCTTACGTCGGTCACTTGGGATTGGGCGGCGTGGGTGACTCCAAGGGCATCCTCGAGTCCGGTATGCGCGATAAGGGCATCAAATGGATCTGCAATGCCAAGGTCACCAAGATCGAAGCAGGCAAAATGTTCGTCACCGAGCATGACGACATGGGCGTGGAAAAAAAGAAGCACGAGTTACCGTTCAGCTACAGCATGATGTTACCCGCATTCAAGGGTGTCGATGCGGTGTTCGGTATAGACGGTTTGGTACAGGCGCGTGGCTTCATTGTCGTGGACAAGCACCAGCGCAATCCGAAGTATAAAAACATCTTCGCGGTTGGTGTCTGCGTCGCCATTCCTCCTGTTGAAGCCACGCCAGTCCCATGCGGTACTCCCAAGACCGGCTACATGATCGAATCTATGGTGACCGCCACCGTGCATAACATCCACGCAGACCTGGTCGGAGAACCGGCGGACAAGGAAGCAACCTGGAACGCCGTTTGCCTTGCCGATTTTGGTGAAAGCGGTGTGGCGTTCGTTGCCATTCCTCAAATTCCGCCGCGCAATGTGAACTGGTTCTCAGAAGGCAAATGGGTACACCTTGCCAAAGTTGCGTTCGAAAAATACTTCATCCGCAAGATGAAGAAAGGCACGTCTGAACCATTCTACGAAGGCAGTATTATGAAAATGTTGGGAATCGAAAAGCTGAAATAACTCCAGTTGCAGAACCAAACAAAAAGCCCCGGGATTCCGGGGCTTTTTTCTGAGCCAACTTTCTTATTTGCCCGATCTGGCGGCCACATCGCGCAATAATGGCAAGTACTGCGGCCAGCGCGCAACGGGGCCGATGTTGGAAAACACTACGACACCATGTTTGTCCAGAATATATGTGGTGGGGAAAGCTGGGGCAATGTCGCGATCACGGGTCTTCAGGCCATTTGCCAAAGATAGCATATCCATCCCCTTGGTCCTTATTCCAGAATCGAACAACGGTAGCTTCAAATGCTGTTCCAACATCCAATGACGAGATATTTCGAAATTTTCTTGTACCTGCAACAAGATCATCTGTATATCTGCTGACGGTTCCAACAATTGATGCAGACGCTGCAAATCAGGCATTTCGCTGCGGCAAGGTAGACACCAGGAACCCCAGAAATGTAGCAGAACCACTTTGCCGCGCAATTCGGATAACGTTATGCGCCTCCCTGATGCATCCGTGAAAGCCAGATTGAAAAATCGCTCGTCGCGATCCGGTCCGACATGAGCCCGGTTAGCCTGGTCAAGATTCAGGTAGGGGCCCCAAAGCCCGGCCCAGGCATGAGCATCAAATACCACATGGTCATCCAGCGCATAGACTATGCAAGCTTGACCGCTATCATCCCTGCAAGTCTGCAAGGCGCTGTCGGATGCGGATTGGACAGTGGCTTCTTCGCTTTTCCAAGACCATGCACCACCGGGCGCGATGGCGAAAGCCCTGTGTTTTCCGGACGCAAGAAATTCACGGTAGGCATCCTGTCCTGCGCTGTCCAGATGTGGAACCGCCTTGATGTTGCCCAATGTCGCCGAAAGCCCAGCCAATGGAAATAAACAGATCAGGATCGATAGCGCAGGCCATATTACGGTTCTGGAAATATCAAGACCGAACATTGATGTTGTCGACTCGGTACGCATTCGATCGACGCCAGTCGAATGTTCGTGCATGACTTTCGTATCACCACCGCAACAAACGCCGCTACTTGTAGCGGTGTCTGTTGGCGCCGAAAGCGGCAGGTTCACTCCACTTCTTCCCAGCCGGTGATCATCGTCTTGATGTGCGCCGTTGGCGTATGTCCCGTGGTGGTCAGATAGACGTGTGCAATGAAAAAAATCAGCATCATGAAAGCCCCCGCTGTATGCACGAGCGCCACGGCTTCGAGACTCAGGTAGGTATCTACACCGCAGATTTTCCAGTAGGCGTAGAAAAGGTAGAACAGGCCCGAACCCCAGATGATAGGCGAAAGTGCCGACAGTAGCGCGAGGTACGCCAGTCGTTGCAACGGATTGTGCTTTTTCTCTGCAGTTTTATGAAATGGATTCGGTGCGTCGCGGAAGATGCCGAAGGCATAGTAGCGAACCATCGCATCCACCTTCTTCAGCGTCGGGATATATTGCCTCCATTCATCGGTGGTGAATTGCCAAAAAATCGTAAATGCCCAAAGTGTCAGCAATGTCCAGGAAAATATGGTGTGGAGGTTCACCGCCTGTTCGAAACCGAACAGCTTGTATGTGCCATGCACTTCGAAGCCGGTGATCATCATGGAGATGATCAGCAAGGCCTGCGACCAGTGCCAAAAACGCTCATAGCGTTTGTAGAGATAGATACGATTCTCTGCGTTCATTTGTTTTGTCCCTTTTTCTTGCTGGCATAAATGCGAAGGCCTCCATGGATCAGTACGCCGATCAGTGACATCAGAGCCAGCGTCCATCCCACCATATCGAGCAGCCGGTTGCTGTCGCGGGACGGCATATATATACCCTCGATGCCCTTCAAGCGTCCGTTCTTGCTATGGCATTGAGCGCAGGATAAAGCGTCTTCCTCGGGTGCAACCATATGGGTGATCGGCCAGGTCATCTCGGTGTCGACGAATCCGTACTCGCCACTGTATTTCAACCCAGCAGCCTTCATTCCGGTACCGATTGCTTTCTGCCAATCGTAGTTGTGCCACAGGGCCGTCTCGTCCTCTCCTGCGGTATGTTGTACGGTCAGGACGTTATTCACCTTGTCATAGGGCTGCTTGCCGCGATGAACCTTGGTAGGCCAGATGCGTGAACCGGGATCGTTCGGACTGCCACCCACTTCATTGATCTGCACAGTTTTGTTGGGGTCGATCTTGTCTCCGATCACTTTGTAAGTCGAAACACCATTAAACCAACGGTACTCTGGTATGACATAGGAATCCCACATCCATGCCCCTTTCTTTGAGTCGAAGGCCCGGCGCCCCGCACTATCCTTGCGCGATGCCGGCTTGCCGTCCGCACCCATGATGGTGGCTTGAGACCAATCCCAACTCAATTCGGTGCCAATATCGTCGCGCGCATACTCCGGAATATGACAAGTCTGGCAAGCGATTTTCTCTGTGTGCTGATTAAGAATGGCCATAGCGCCATGGTGCGGTTTGTCGCCGTGGCACGACTGGCAGGATGCAGGCGATTCATCATTCTTGCCGCGAATATGTGCCGGGCCGCTGACAGCCGCCGCAACGTTGTAGCGACTACCGGAAACCTGATGACTGGATGTCGCGTGGCAGGTCACACAGGTGAAGTTGAGCCCTTTCTCGTCCATATGCACGTCCAGGTATTTGCCTGGATGCTGCAACGAACTATCGAGATCTCCGTGTTTCGCGCCATTCGCGCCTGCGCCGAAGAAATGGCAGGAGCCGCAGTTGCTGCGGCTTGGCTTGCCGATGCTCTGCGCAACTTTTTTGAGATCAGCAGGTTCAACAAATTTTCCTGACCCCTTCGGAAACTCGACGCGCTTGTACACCGGGTGTCCGGCGTCACCCGGCAACTTGCGGTAAGTGCCGGTCGTGTCGTGGCATACCAGACAATCAACGTTCTTTTCGACACTGAAGTCGAAACTGCTGTCTTTCCAACCGTACCCCGCATGACATGCCATGCAGTCCTTCTCATTTGAGATCGGAGAGGTGCAGTAGTTGTTGATGATATTTTTTTTGCCACGCTTCTGTCCGGTCTTGGGATCGACGGACTCCCAAGTCCAGTGCTTGGTATGTTGTACCTGCTTTGCGGCCTCGGTGTGACACATCAGGCACGCTTCCGTCACCTCCGGGCCGGTCTTGAAATTTTTCTGCAGTTCTTTGAATTTGCCGTGGTCTGCCGTAGAGGCATCTTTGGACTGGCTGGTTGATTCGGCGTGCTGTACCGCATGCGGAGCGATCACTGCATCTTGCTTGGCAGGCAAGGCAAACGCGGTCAGCGCTGCCAGTACCGTGCTCATAGCCAACATCGGCAAAGCAACTCTGAATATGAATGACATGATGTTCCCTTGATTTGACTGGTTGTGGAAACTATTTGGACGCGAATCGAAATGTCTGCGCTAGCAGCCGCCCGCCGCACCAGAACCAGAACCGCCGCTCGCACCGGCACCGGGAGTGCCCCTGATCATTGCGGGCGCAGGTTTGCTCGGATCGAACTGAATGAATTTGGCTTGATCTGCGGCCACATGACGCATGGTCTCACCCACCATGGAACCAAACATCCCACCGATGAATCCGGCATTCATCATGCCGATATAGGTTTTACCGTCGTTCTTCTTGTAGACCGAAATCTTGCAAGGCATCAGGTTGGAAAGGAAGCGAACAGAATCGTCCTTGAGAATCGGTCCGGAATATTTTGTACTGCAAGCCTCGATCAATAGCACCGGCAAGGTATTTCCACCATCAACCTCGACCGCCTTAGCTGGATTGCGCAGGCCGGACAGCGTCCAGCCGTTACCCGTATTCTGAATGTTCTGCTGAATGCGGGCGACCGTCTCTTCCACGCCGAATGGACTTGGCACTTCCCTGAACATCAGGCTCCCCATGAAGTTGTAAACGAGCACACCAAAGAAAACCGCTCCTGCAATAAATCCTCCGACGACTTTCAACATCCTAAAACCCTCCCCTTATTGTCAATTGAGAATAATTAATGAATTAACGCCGGCCAACAGCGTGAATGTCCCATTCCGTCACGAGGTACATGCGGTCAGTTTGAAGCTAACAATCGCAACCAATAAGCTCCTGCTTCCGCGGGATGCTGTAGCCATGCGAGATAGCAGGCTTGATCGTACCAGCGAGAAAGTCGCACACCGCTTTGCGCGGATCGCTTTCATTGCTGGTGATCACTTGAACACCGCGCTCAGCAAGTTCCTCGACGAACCCTTGGCTGGCATTCGCTGTAAGAATGACATCCATACCGTCCAGCGGATGTCTGCCTCCTGAAAACACATGGAAGGACATTTGCATGGGAAGATGGAGCCACACTATCGCAGGGACATCGCAAGGAGCATCGACCTCGAAAATGATGAAGCGACGACTCTTGCCGGCATGTCCGGTAACACTTTTGAAGTCCTGGCTGGTAACCGCAATTTTCATATCATTTATTCCAGTTACAAGACTCTTGAAAAGTCATGCTTCCTTGCCCAGCATATTTTCAAATTTGGCCTGTAGCTGCTCCCTGCTTTCCTGATGGGCAGGATCCTGAGTGATGCAATTGACGGGGCATACTTCTACACATTGCGGCGTGTCAAAGTGACCAACACATTCAGTACATTTTTCGGGATCGACGACGTACATGTTCTCGCCTTGAGCGAGGGCACCATTCGGACATTCCGGCTCGCACACATCGCAGTTGATACATTCTTCAGTAATATACAAAGCCATTTCTCACTCCTAAAACTTGATCCATTTCTCAATCTCGCGCCGAAAAAGCATTACAAACTTGTTCACATCCTCACTAAAGCTCACTCCCTCATTCCAATGAACGGTACAAGTGAGGATGTCTTGCACACCAAAAAAATACCTGTGACGCTTCGCGTCACAGGAAGAGTCTGAATGGAGGGAGTATCCAATCAGTGAGGTGTCTAACTGCACGTCATTACACAAGGATGTATGCAATTCCTGTTGAGCAACCATCATGCCAGCATGGAAAATGGTTGCCTTTTGTTTTATTTTTCAAAAAGATATGGATAAATGTGATTGATAATGAACTGATTGGTGCGCCATAAGTGGCATTCGATGACGGACGTGACTGTCACTAATGACATCAAGCTCAAGCAGTTAAAGTTCGACAGATATGCTCAACTGCTGAATGGATTCCTACGGGTGTGGCAAAACATTGGGCTCCACGCCATCGAGGCCACGAACCCGCAGCATCAACAGTTTTAGTGGTATTGAAAGGAGCTGGTCTGACTGGAACCATGCTCGAAAACGAAATGTTCAGCTACAAAAAAAGCATTTATCAGCCCAAGTGTTCATGAGCTGTAAAAGCGATCCACAGTGACGTCCGACTTCTGTGCCGCCCCTGCTTCAGACAACTTTAACCTGCATCAACTCCTTGCCATCCGGGTCAGTAAGGTGCACCGCGCATGCGATGCATGGATCGAAACTGTGCACGGTGCGCAATATCTCGATGGGTTGCTTCACGTCATACAGCTGATGGCCTTTCAGCGCACCTTCATAAGGCCCCTGATTTCCCTGTGCATCGCGGGGACCCGCGTTCCAGGTGCTGGGCACGATCGCCTGATAGTTGTCGATCTTCTGATCCTTGATGACGACCCAATGCGAGAGCGCCCCGCGGGGTGCCTCTGTGACACCGACGCCCTGCGCATGGCTAGGCCACGTCGACGGTTCCCATTTCGATTCGTTGAAGGTCTTGACGTCGCCCGCTTTGATATTGGCGACCAGCTGATCGTACCAACCCTGCATTGCATCGGCGATGATCTTGGTTTCCAGTGTGCGCGCGGCAGTGCGTCCAAGTGTCGAATAAAGCGCCTGCACCGGCACATCGAGTTTTTTCAACGTCATGCCTACCAGTTCCTTGGTCTGCTCATGTCCCGAGGCATATAACATCAACACACGCGCCAACGGACCGACTTCGACCGCCTTGCCTTTCCAGCGCGGCGACTTCATCCATGAATAATCCTTGTCCACATCCAGATGTTCGTACGGAGGCTTCGGCCCGGTATAGTCGAGCTTGGTCTCGCCCTTGTAGGGATGCAACCCCTGCTCCTTGCCTACCGAGTACTCGTACCAGGCGTGGCTGACGAACTCCTGTATCTCGCCTTCCGCATTCATATCGATTGGATGTATCTTGCTCAGGTCGCGATCCAGGATCACCCCGGAAGGAATCATGTAAGACGAGGGATCGGACATACCCTTGGCCGGAAAATCGCCAAAGGTGAGGAAATTACCGACACCCTCGCCCTGTTTGAACCAGTCCTTGTAGAACCCGGCGATAGCCAGCGTATCCGGCACATAGACCTGATCGACAAAGGAGCGCATCTGGTTGATGACGTTCTGCACGATTTGCAGCCCGACTTCATTGAGCGCGGTACCGGAATTTCCTCCATGAAAATGCGGGCCGTTGCCCTGCCCCGGATGGCTCGGGTCAATGCTGATCGCACACGGCACACCGCCAACCAGGAACATCGGATGCGGATTCTTGCCCCCGAACACGGCATGCAGTTTCACCACATCGCGTTGCCACGCCAGCGCATCCAGATAGTGGGCCACCGCCATGAGGTTCGCTTCCGGCGGCAACTTGTAGGCCGGATGCCCCCAATAGCCGTTGGCGAAGATACCCAACTGACCGGCATCGACAAAACCTTTCAGCTTCTTTTGCACATCGCTGAAATAGCCCGGCGATGATTTGGCGTAACCCGACAGGCTCTGCGCCAGCGCTGAAGTCGCCTTTGGATCAGCCTTCAGGGCCGAGACCACATCCACCCAATCCAGCGCATGCAGGTGATAGAAGTGCATCACATGATCGTGGATATATTGCGCACCTATCATCAGATTGCGGATCAACTGTGCATTGCTTGGTACCTCGATCTTCAGCGCGTTCTCAACGGCACGCACCGATGCAATGCCATGCACCAGCGTACACACCCCGCAGATGCGCTGCGCAAATGCCCAGGCGTCACGCGGATCCCGCCCCCTGAGGATGATCTCGATGCCTCGAACCATGGTGCCAGCGCTGGAGGCTCTTGTGATGCGGTTGTTCGCGTCGGTTTCCGCCTCGATGCGCAAGTGGCCTTCGATGCGGGTGACCGGGTCAACTACGATGGTTTGCGTCATGTCGTGTTCCTCAAACGTTCAGAAATTCCGCAAGGATGCGGTATTGCGCGTCGCTCTCGGCGTTATCGGTGCCGCGACCGGTCGCAATGCTCTCGCTGGTTCGCGCCATGCGTGCGTGCATCGCGGCATTCCACGCCGGACTGTCACCCGGTTCCGCCGGCTTTAGACAGGCTACCGCCGCCTGCGCAACAAAATGACCGGCCTGACTACTCCAGTCGCATTCTTTCCCGCACTGGGTAAAGCTGTCCACGCTGGCTTTTTTGGCCGACTGAGAAGCGGCGGCAAGCTCGTCTTCGGTAATGTCCGCGCGCTTCGCTGCACCGATCGCGCTTTTTACTCTGGGGTCCTTGCTCAGCGCCAGCACATTTTCGGCGAAACGCGCCGCGACCAGACGCTGCCCGGCCCTGGACAGTGTGCTCAAAGCGGCCTTGAAATCGCTGTCGTTATCGATAGCCATCGTCTATTCTCCTTCGGTCAGGTGATCGGCGATCATCTCGGTAAGCCCGACCACCGGAATATTCATGTGGTAGTGCTCCAATCCTTCCTCCAGGACGATGCGGCAATTGGCACAAGCGGTAACCAGAGTCTTTGCGCCGGTCTCTTCCAGTTGCGATTTCTTCTTCCTGAACGCCTGCAGTCGTAATGGTTCTGCTTCTTCGATAGCGCTCACGCCGCCTCCGCCACCGCAGCACCAGTTCATCTGTCCGTGGTCGGCCGTATCCACAAAATTCTTCGCCACCATCTTCAGCAGGTTGCGCGGCTGTTCCAGTACGCCTCCGCGCCGCACCAATTGGCAAGGATCGTGGAAGGTAAGCAGCGCATCCTCAAAGCCTGTGGTCTTGAGCAGACCTGCGCTGCGGAAGCCATCCAGCACTTCCAGGATATGCAGTACGTCGAAGGTATACGGGCGACCCACCAGATTGGGGCCTTCCCAGCGCAACGCCGTATAGGCGTGGCCGCACTCCGGGCTGATCACTGTTTTGACTTTGAGTTTTTCAGCACCGTCCACGATGCGCTGCACGAGTATCTTCGCAATGTCGGAGACCCCGATCTGAATGCCACTGTTCGTGGCTTCGAACGCGTCGGAGCACAGTGTCCAGCTCTTGCCCGCCTGCTTCATGATCTTGGCTACTGCGGCAAGGTATTCCGGGAAGTTGATGATCTCCATTGAAGACATCAGCACCAGGTATTCCGCACCTGCCACATCCAGCGGGATCTCGATGCCGGTGTCGGCCTGCACATGTTTCATCTGCGCCTTCACCGCGGGCAGGCGTATGCCCATGGGACTGCCGATCTCAACCGAACGCGTGCTTGCCGCGATCAAATCGGCAGGTGCGTGGCCTGAAGCGGCCATGCCTTCGCGCATCTTGCGGATCATGTAGGTCATGTCGTTGCCTACCGGGCACACCATGGCGCAACGGGAGCACATGGTGCAACTGTTGTAAACAAGAGGCTTCCATTCCTCGAGTTCTGCATCGGTGACCGGCTTGGACAGGCCGAGCATTTTTCCCAGCTTGCCCAGCAAGGTATATTCCTGCTTCCAGACGCGGCGCAATGGCTCAAGTTTATGGATAGGCGTGTATTGCGGGTCGCCGGTTTCGGTATAGAACAGACAAGCTTCGGCACACAGTCCGCAATGCACGCAGCTTGAGAAGAAACTGGCGATCGGCGCATCGATCACTTCCTTGAAAGCATCGATACCTTTGGCGAGGTTCACACTCATATTGATGTCTCCTTTCGACCGGCAGTGCTCCACGAACTCGGGCGTCGGCCTCCGGCGTCACTCGCGGACGCTCTCATCCCCGCTGCGCGGGGCCCCTGATCGCTGCTCATGACGCCACCCCCTTCCGTCCGAAAATATCGCCGTTGTACCAGCGTGAAATGAACAGGGAGAACGTGTGGAACAGTTTGGTGAATGGCAGTAGTACGAGCAGCAACTCGACCGAGAACAGATGCAGCGACAACATCAGGGTGTACTCCACAAACAGGTGGTGGTAGGCCATGTAGCCGGTCAGCAAGGGAAGGAACGTCGCCCCCCAGGCAACATAATCACCGATGCCCGACAGCATGCGTTTCACCGGATTATTGAGCCGGTGGGCCAGCAAAACGCCCAAAGCCACCATCGCTGCCACGACCGATGCATCGACCAGCGGCGTAGGAAGATTCGGCCAGCGCAACCCTGTCATGCTGCGGAAGAATTCGATGTGCGGCGCCAGGAAAAAGATGGCCAAAAATAATCCAACGTGAAAAACATAACCGCTGATATAGGTCACCGGGTCGCGTTTCAACATCCCTTCCGCCGGTAATGATCGGGTTAATACGGTGCGCCAACCGCTGCCGGGCGAGTTGGCGCGCGGCTTGGAAAGATCGGCTTTGCGACCGAGGCTGAATATCTCGAACAGGCGCAATACGACACCCGCGGCAAACAACATCAACGCCCAGTTCAACGCATTACCGCGCGCGAAAGTCAGAAGTTCAAGATGGTTCATTTTCCCTCCCGCGCTAGATCCTGCACCGTCACTGTTTCGTGAGACGCTTTGGCCGCAGCCTTGGTCGAGCGGTTGTGCCAGGTGATGGCCACACCAGCAGCTGCGCCAGCGACGGCAGCTGCACCCAACATCGCAGTTGTCGCCGACACCGGCATCGACAGCGCTTTGTAGAACGGGCCTGCGTCCCAGAATTTGGGCTCTGAACAGCCGATGCAGCCGTGACCGGATTCGATCGGGAAACTGGTTCCGTCATTCCACTTCGTGGTGGCACAGGCATTGTAGGTCACCGGCCCCTTGCAACCGAGCTTGAACAGGCACCAGCCATTCCGCGCCGCCTCGTCGTCGAAGGTCTCCGCGAACTTGCCCTGATCGTAGAATGGGCGGCGATAGCAGCGGTCATGGATAGTCTCGCCGTAGAAAGATTTTGGCCGGCCCAATGCATCCAGTTCGGGTATCCCGCCAAATGTCAGGAAGTGCGCCAGTACCCCGGTCATCACCACAGGAATCGGTGGGCAGCCAGGCACGTTGATGATCGGCTTGTCCTTGATGATGTCGCTCACCGAAACGGCGCCTGTCGGATTAGGATTGGCCATGGGAATGCCGCCGTAAGTCGCGCAGGTTCCCACCGCGACGATGGCTGCCGCTCCTTTGGCTGTTTCCACCAGCATATCGTGATTGCTGATGCCGGCGATGGCAGAATAGCCGGGATTGCCCATCGGGATCGAACCGTCGACGATCAACAAGTACTTGCCCTCATTGTCCTTCATCGACTGAAGGCGGGCATGCTCCGCAGCATCTCCGGAGGCGGCTTGCAGCGTATGGTGATAATCGAGGGAGATCATGTCGAAAATCAGGTTTTCCAGCGTCGGCGAATGCGAACGCGTGATGGATTCGGTACATCCGGTGCACTCCTGGAACGAGAGCCATATCACCGATTGCCGCCGCGCTTTGCTGATGGCCTCCGCCATCACGCCGGCCATCGCGGGCGGCAGCGCCAACAATGCCGCCAACGAGGTGCAGTACTTGAGAAATTCACGGCGGGTCACCCCGCGTTGCGCCAAACCTTCACCCACCGTTCCGGGCAATATTTTCGTTTGCTGCGTATTTTTCATGTCAACTCCCTGCGTTCAATGAACCACGGAATGTGCGAGAAATTTCGCGCGACCGATTTTGCTTGCTCAACTCACCCCATAAGTATTTTCTGTGACCGACCCCTTGCGAAACGCCCGATGATTTCAGATGCAGTGCTGCAAATTTCCGGCAGAGCCGCCGCGACCGGAGGCGTCAGCGTATCTCCCCATCCAACAAAAGCCGGCTGAACACCTATCAGCGCGCGCTGTTGCGGCCAGTATCCGGTCAGGAGCGAGATGGCGCGCAGATCGAGCAGCCCCACTTCATGAACGCTGCTTTTACGGTTCTGACCAAGAAAACGATCCATGTCGTCACCCTCGAAGCTGTGTGCGGTTCCCGGCGACTCGCCTAGTTCGGCTGCATCGATCACCAGCAATGCGTCACATTCGCTGATCGGTGCCGCCAGCGTAAAAGACAGCGTACCGCCATCGACGAATTCAATTTCATTGCTTGCGCCGAATCGCGCTTCCAGTTCGTTCATGGCAACGATGCCTACCCCCTCATCAGCGAGTAACGTGTTGCCAATCCCAAGAACAAGTATCCTCATGCTGTCTGCTCCGGTTTAAGCGGAAGGGATGGCAACATTGAAGCGGCTGAAGATAAGGGGAAGTAGGCATCCAGATCGGTTGCGCCCTGCAAAGCGGCAGCAAGACCATCGAGCGCCAGATTGATCTCGTCGGCTTGTTGGGAGGTGATTATCTCGCGTGCATGTCCCAGCGTTGCATACACCCAATCGCCTGGCGACAGCTCTTCCAGTAGAAGCGCATTCAGCCGCTCACGTCGCCCGCGACCTTCGCACCAGGCGAATGCGCCGTCGACTTCGATGACATGCATGGGTATGCCAATACACATAATCAGGCATCCTATCAGCAATACGTGACAATGACATGACCCATAAGGGTAAGACTAACGTCTCCGTCATCTCCGGATAAACTTCCGACACATGTATTCTGCGTAAACGATCGAGAGTTACACTCTCAAATTTAGCCGGATACAAGTCGGCAACGAAGGAACATGAGAAAATAATACGATATTATTGGTAAACCGTCACTGGCATGTACCCATTTCCCCCTTGTCGTTGACATTGATCATCAAGGGAAAAATGCCGGCGATGCTCAAAATTTCACTTCATCCAAAATCCGCCTGACAAAATTCGTTGGGTATTTTGAATAAATCTTGAAACGTGAGAATCAAAACAGAAATTGTGTTATAAAAAAATGAAAGGAGAATTACATGTTCAAACTGCCAATGGTAATCATCTACATGATCATCGCGTTTAATATCACCGCGTTTACCGCAATATTGCTGTTAAATGTGCTGATCATCAACTCGCTCATCGCCAAAGTCATTGCATCTGCATTGACAATCGGCGCATGGGCTCTGGCATATATCAATCGGGACAAGGTCGTGACAATATTTTGATAGAACGTCATGGTAGTTCCGCTAGTTGACCCGCACAGATTGCGTGGTTGGTTCAACGCCAAATCCAAAGGAGGTAAATCATGAATCCGACTGCCCAAGCGTTCGGAATAGGAATCATTCTGGGCATAATCCTGTTTTTCATACTCGCACGTGCCGGCTTGATTGATAAATTGCTTGCATCGATGAACAAATGGTTCAAATAGGGTCGACTCGCCATACGAGTACTTCGCCCGTGCACTAGTCACCGCATAACACTGATACAGTGGCAGAGGTTGTGCTTTATTCGGACTGTGGGGAAAATCATGCGTATTGCGATTATCGGTTCCGGTCCTTCCGGTTTCTACGCCGCAGAGGCGCTCCTCAAACGTACCGATGAAATTGTACATGTCGACATGTTCGACCGCCTCCCAACCCCTTATGGTCTCGTACGCGGAGGCGTCGCACCAGACCATCAGAATATCAAGGCCGTTACCCGCGTTTATGAAAAGACTGCCGCACGCCCTACATTCAGGTTCTTTGGAAATGTCCGCCTCGGAACTGACATAACGGTGGATGACTTGCGCCGGCACTACCATCAGATCGTCTATGCCGTGGGCAATGAGGCTGACCGCCGACTCGGCATTCCGGGGGAAGGCGTTCCGCGTTGTACCCCCGCAACTGTCTTTATCGGCTGGTACAACGGCCATCCGGACTACCGTCATGCCAAGATCGATTTGTCGGTGTCGCGCGTTGCGGTGGTGGGAAATGGAAACGTGGCTCTGGATGCCGCACGGATCCTGCTGCGAACACCCGCCGAGCTTGAAAAAACCGACATCGCCGCACACGCTCTGGATGCCCTGCGCAAAAGCCGGGTACGCGAAGTCTTCATTCTCGGCCGGCGCGGCCCCGAGCAGGCTTCATTCACAGCGACCGAGCTTGAAGAGCTCGGCGAGATGGAAGATGCCGAACCGGTCGTTGCACCAAGCGAACTTGCAAGCCTGGTTTTCCCGGAAGCTGCGCGCAACAAGCAGCAACAGAGAATTCTTAAAATTCTCCAGTCATTTGCGACGCGGCAGGCCAATGTGAAATCCAGAAAGCTTCACCTGCGGTTCCTTCTTTCCCCGACAGAGATAATCGGCGGTCCTGATGGCGGTGTGTCTGGCCTTAAACTCGAAAGGAACCGACTTGAGATGCTAGCTGACGGCACGGTCACCGTACGCGGTACCGGCAAAACTGAAGTCCTCGATATCGGCATGGTGTTGCCTGCAATCGGATTCAGCGCCGAGCGGATCGCAGGTGTCCCTTATGACGAAAAGGCGCGTATCGTTGCCAACGAGGATGGTCGGGTCATCGATCCCGTCATCCGTTCTGTAATTCCAAATGAGTATGTCGTCGGCTGGGCGCGCACTGGACCGCAAGGCCTTATCGGGTCGCACAAGGCCGCATCTGCGCATGTTGTGGCACACATGACCTCCGATGGCACCGGGATTGCAGCCCGGGTGCTGCCAGACCGAGACGCGATCATCGGCATGTTGCATCAGCGGGGCGTGAAAATAGTCTCGTTCGATGACTGGAAACAACTTGATGATGTCGAGATGGCACGCGGGGTGCGGCGCGATGCTCCGCGCGACAAGATCGTCGATGTAGAGGCGATGCTCTCGATCCTGGGCCAGCATTGACCTATTGGCTGATCCGAGGAACTGGGACGGCAACCGTTTTGAGAGTCTATCGGGTCGGTTTCGGCTTTCGCTGCTCCGGTCGAAGCCGCGGTGCGAGCAGCACATCGCCCGTATCGGCATCTATCGCTTCTCCGTTCGCATTCACCAAGGGCAACTCGCTGTCGTTCCAGCCGCGCACCCCGGTCTTGAGCGAAGCCACATTGGTGAACCCCATCCGCATCAGCGTATCGGCTGCCAGAACCGAACGCTTCCCGGAACGGCAGATGATCACGATCTCCAGTTCGCGCCCGGCTGCCAATTCCGGCACAGTTTCATCGTAATCCCATTCACAGGACTGCTCCAGTACCCCACGCGGCACGTTGACGGAATCGGGAATGCGCAATATCGCAAACTCTGACGGTTCGCGCACATCGAGCAGGAGCGGCTTGCTGCCCGCTGCAATCGCCCTGTTCAAATCCCACGGCATGATCTCTTTCACACCGGTGATGACTTCCTCAATCAGCTCATCATAGTTCTTCATTCGAAGTATTTCCTTTTTGATTTGGCCGGATGAAATGCCGTCAACAAAGATACATTGAACCACCCCCAGACTTGGGCTAGAAAAACAGCGGCACCAAGCCAAATGCAGCCAAGGCCAGCAAGAAGACCAGGCTCATTGTGCCCGTCTGGCGGGAAGACAAGACAAAGGCATAAAGGCCTTTGACGACATTGTTGCTGGACGCAGCAATGAGGATACCGGACGACGCCACATGCAATGGCGTGAGCGTTGGTGTTGCCTGGGTCAGGCCCATGATGAACGGATCAACATCCGTGACTCCCATAACAGCGGCAAGGGTGTACACGCCCCCCTCTCCCAGGTACACGATGGCAAAATGAGTCGCGATCAGCATAACCACGAAAAGCAGGGCAAAGAGAAGCGCTGCACTTATTTCGAGCGGATTCTTCGGTTTGGACTCGCTGATCAACTTCAACTCGCTTTCATCCCTCCGCGTGGACCACAGCCAGCCGACACCAACGGCAAAAATACCCAGCCCCAAAAATGGAAGCGACAATCTTGCCATCAATTCCTGATTGAATAGCGCCAACAGAACTGCAAGGCGCAGGTACATCATTCCAGAGGCAATCAATAATCCCCCGGAAAACAGATGGGGCTGATTTTCGCTTTTCGACCTCCTCGCAAGTGCTACTGTCGTCACCGTGGATGAATACGCACCGCCCAGAAACGCCGCAAGGATGATGCCGCCCTGCCCCCTGTTCAATCTCTGGAGCACGTAGCTGCCATATGAGATCGCGCTTACCGCCACAACGACGAGCCATGTCTTGAAGGGATTGATCTGGAATTGGCTGAACTGGGCATCGGGCAGCAATGGCAAGATTACGGACGAGAGGAGCAGGAATTTGGCAAAAGTAAGAATGTCGGTCGTCTCGATGCGTTTTGCCAGATTTTCCAAGCCTGCCTTGAGTTCAAGCAGGATGATGCTGGACACTGTAAGTGTGGTGGCAATCCAGAACATCTGGTGATATACAAGAGCGCCCACCAGATAGGTGGTAAGGCCCGACATCTCGGAGGTCACGCCGGAATACGTGGATGAGGTGGGCTTATGCCAATAGGAAATCATCAGGAATCCGGCCACTACTGCAAAACCAAGCGCCTGCGGCAAGAGCTCTCCTCCGGATATCAGGCCCATGGAATAGCCGATCAGTCCGATCAGCGGAAAAGTGCGCACTCCCCCAAACGAATAATGGCCTTCGCTGTCCTTACGTTCTTCGCGCTCGAGTCCGATTAGAAAAGAGAGAAACAGTACGAAAAGAACCTGTACCCATTCAGGTGACATCCATTCCAAGTATTTCATGTCGCGTCTAAAAAAAAGGAGTGTGAATTCGCAATATATGCCATTTTAACAATGGCTGTAATGAACCTGGCGGGGGTGCGTGGAAAAATCCCGGTTCAGGACATGATCAAGTAATACAGCCCTTACGTAATAAGCGTTTAGACGGGTATCGTTGAACGCCCGGACCCGATGCTCGACGTGGTCGAGGCACAGCCATAAATCAATATCATCAGAAATTTACTTCAGAGTGTTCAGGCAACCATTTCGCAGCAATACTGAATGGCAGTCGAATCAAAAGCCGAAATAACTGCCATAATTAGCCTCTTGTTTTGCTGGCCGGGACGAGCATTCGTCATCCAGCGTAACATATTGATTAATTAGAAATTGTTATAATATTGTTTACGGATTTATAAACCCGTTGCTGTGAAAATGGCATGCCGGTTCAATTCCGGTTTCGGGTACCAGACTGATGTCAAGCAAACTTAACCCCACGCAACGCGAAGCGATCAAATATCTGGATGGCCCCCTCCTGGTTCTGGCCGGGGCCGGTAGCGGCAAGACACGTGTCATCACGCACA
>DAIDAJ010000050.1 GCA_027310665.1 Sideroxydans sp.
GCATGGAGAGGGCCCGCGCGATGCCGACACGCTGCTTCATACCCCCGGATATCTCGTGCGGATACTTATGTTCCGCGTGGCTCAGGTGCACCAGTGAGAGCGCCGCGCCGGTGCGCTGCCGGAGCTGTTCCCGGCTTTCCGTCGCACCGAATACGCGTTCCACTGCGAGCAGGACATTCTCGAAGCAGGTCAGCCACGGCAGCAAGGAGTGGTTCTGGAACACCACGCCGCGATCCGGCCCCGGCCCCGCGATCTCGCGATCTGCACAGAGCATGATCCCGTCGGTCGGCATCAGCAATCCGGCGATCAGGTTGAGCAGAGTGGATTTGCCGCAACCCGAGTGCCCGATCAGCGTGACGAACTCGCCGGGGTCGATCCTGAGGTCGATATCCTTGAGTGCGACGAAGATGCCCTGTCTGGTTTCAAACGACATCTGCACATTCTCTATTTGCACATACTTTTTCATGGCGCTCTCGTTCAATAACGGAATCGTTTGGCGATCTGGACCAGCATCGTCTCCAGCAGCAGGCCGACGATGCCGACGACGAAGATCGCGATGATGATGTGCTCGACGTTCAGGTTGTTCCATTCATCCCATACCCAGAATCCGATGCCCACTCCGCCGGTCAGCATTTCCGCCGCAACGATCACCAGCCATGCGGTGCCGATCGCAAGACGTATGCCGGTCAGCATGTAGGGCAAGGTGGCCGGAAACAATATCCTGGTGAAGACCTTCCATTCCGACAGGTTGAGCACCCGTGCCACATTCAGGTAATCCTGCGGCAACTGGCGCACCCCCATCGCGGTGTTGATGATCATCGGCCAGATGCTGGAAATGAAGATCACCCAGATAGCGGCTGGATTGGCCGCCTTGAATACCAGCAGTCCTATCGGCAGCCAGGCCAGCGGCGATACCGGCCTGAGCATGCTCACAATGGGCGAGGTCATCTTGTCGAGGAATCCGAAACGCCCGATCATGAACCCGAGCGGGATGCCGATCAGCGCGGCCAGCCCGAAGCCGATGCCGACCCGCCCCAGCGAGTTGAGGATGTTCCAGCCTATCCCCTGATCGTTCGGCCCTTTCTGATAGAACGGATCGCTGAACAGGCTGACGGCCGAATGCCAGGTCTTGACCGGCCCTGGCAACGCTTCGCTGCCATGCGCCAGCAGTGCCCAGATGAGGATGAACAAGCCCATTCCGACGACAGGCGGAAACATCTCCTCGGCCAGATATTTGCTGATCTTGATCATGCGCGCACCTTGAAGCTGGCTGCATACTTTTTCGGGTCCTTGCCGTCCCAGACGGTCCCGTCGATCAGTTTGGACGTGCGCATCGCATCCTTCGGGATCGGCACTTTCACCTGGGATGCCGCCTGTTTATACAAGTCGATCTGGTTGATCTGTTTGGCGACGCCCAGATAATCCGGATCTTCCTTGAGCAGGCCCCAACGCTTGTGCTGGGTGAGGAACCACATGCCGTCGGACAGGTACGGGAAGTTGACCGCACCGTCGTTGTAGAACTTCATGTAGTTCGGGTCGCTCCATTTCCTGCCCAGACCATCCTCATATTGGCCTTCCATGCGCTGATTGATGATGTCCACCGGACAGTTGATATACGACTTGTCGGCGATGATCTCTGAGACGCCGCGGCGATTGGCCATGACGTCGATATATTTTGAGGCTTCCAGCATGGCCATGATCATGGCCCGGGCTGTGTTGGGATATTTGTGCGCGAACTCAGCCGTCGTGCCCAGGACCTTTTCGGGGTGGTCTTTCCAGATATCCTGTGTGGTCGCCGCAGTGAATCCGATCTTGTCTGCGATGGCGCGATTGTTCCAGGGCTCGCCAACGCAGAACCCGTCCATGTTGCCGACACGCATGTTGGCGACCATCTGAGGCGGCGGTACGGTGATGTTTTTTACATCCTTGAGTGGATCGATGCCGTAATTGGCCAACCAGTAATACAGCCACATCGCGTGCGTGCCGGTGGGGAAAGTCTGCGCAAAGGTGTAATCGCGTTTGTCCGTTTCGATGAGCTGCTTCAGTTTGTCTCCGGTGGTCGCACCTTTATCTTTTAGCTGGCTGGAAAGCGTGATGCCCTGACCGTTGTTATTGATGCTCATCAAGACCGCCATATCCTTCTTGGGACCGCCTATGCCCAGGTGTACGCCATAAATCAGGCCATACAGCACATGTGCCGCATGCAGCTCACCGTTCACCACCTTGTCGCGCACGGAAGCCCAGGATGCTTCCTTGGATGGGATGATCTTGATGCCATATTTTTCATCGAACTTCATCACGGAAGCGATCACGACTGAGGCGCAATCGGTCAAGGGAATGAAACCGACCTTGACCTCTTTGAGTTCCGGCGCATCGGAACCGCCCGCCCATGCGGCTGAACGTGTGCCCATGGGAACCATGGACATGATGCCAGCCATACCCAATATTGCGCCCGTTTGTTTCATGAAGTCCCTCCGGCTGCTTTGTTCAGGAGACTGCGTTTTTGCAGTAACTGCTACCTCGCTTCCAGTCATGTCCTTATTTGGCTTATCCATCGTTCAATCCTTTTAAAGAATTTCGTGGTTCGAATTAAAAAGGGCGCCCGACTGCGATATACGCAGTGGGACGCCCTTGTCCTGTGTCTCTCATTCTCCGAACCACCGTTGATTCGTTGACACCCAATACTTAGCAACAGTCGTGCCAGAGGTGAAAAATAAGGATTATTGCTTTTCCAATCATTCGGATAAACGGATTGCACTTCGGCAGGCACAGCTTGATGCGGACATATTTAAGACCTGTTTTGGTGCTCTCCTGCAGCCCTACGCACTTTTTTCAGGCGCTCAACTCCTTGGCAAAAATGATCGCCTCGGCGATTTCCGCCAAACGTTTTCCCTTGCTCATCGCCATGTTGCGCATCCGCTTGTAGGCCTCAGGCTCGCTATAGCCGTGATCGGCCATCAGTATCCCTTTGGCCCGGTCTACCAGTTTGCGTTCGACGAGTTGGCTCTTCGCTTCCTTCAGTTCGTCACGCAAGCGCTTATGCTCCTGGAATCGCGCCGCCGCCACATGAATGATGCCGCTCAGATCTTCGCTCTGTATCGTATGCGCCACGTATGCGCTGACACCGGCGCGCATCGCTTCCTGGATACTCTGCTGGTCATTTCGCGCACTCAATACGACCACCGGCTTTTCCAGCGTGGTGGACATCAGGCTGATCTGTTCAAGCGTGTCCCTTCCGGGCGCATTGGCATCCACGATGATCACGTCCGCGGCGGCCGCTTGTATCGAGCGTTCGTCCACCTGCTCCCAGGCCAGGATCCCGACGACATCGAATTCGGCCAGTTCAAGACTCGCTTTCAACCACGCCGCCCGATCCCGGACATCATCTATGATTAGAATTCGTTTCAACTTGCGCTCCCTGTTTACGATGAAGGGCAGCAATAAGCGAGCCAAGGTATGAATGCATGGTTATAAAGGGGTTTTCCTGAAGACTATGATCACCCGCGCACTGGCAATGTGCACCGCGCAACGTGTTGGTGCAGCCAACCGGACAGTATCGCAAGAACATAAAGAACAAAACCGGCTATCAGAAACGCACGATCATGGTATTCGTCGAGCACAATAGCCGTTGGATAGTCTGAATCAGAGAAAGGAATACATCATGGCGTTCGTGGTTGCGGCAACGTGGAAGGCAAAGCCTGGGGAAGAGGAGAGAATTCGCGAAGTCATCAGATTGATGACGCCATTGTCACGCAAGGAGCCGGGGAATTTGTCCTATCAAGCCCAGGTGTCATCCCGGGATCCCGCGAAATTCTTCCTGTACGAACAGTACACCGATGCACAGGCGTACGAAGATCATAAGGCCTCCGAGTATTTCCAGACGCACGTCGCAGGCTACGCGATTCAATACCTGGAGTCCCGTGAGGTCGAGATTTATGAAACGATCGAAGGCTGAGAACATATCCACCTCATTGCGATGAGGCATAGCCTGAAGACAAGCCGGGAAGACTGTTCATGAACAGTCATTAACAAACCCCGTCATTGGGTGCCCAGACAAACCAGGAAGAGTGGCCCCGATTTCAACCGAGGCTGCACTTCCTCACTTCCAAGATTCAATCAGGGTCTGCATTTGTACATATCAAAGGTACGCTTGCCGAACTCCTGCGACTCGCCCTTCACGACCGTATCGGCACCCGCATCGACCGCATTGTTGCGTGCCATCTGCAGCAGATTGGCTTCCACATCTTCGGCACTGCGAGTGATGAATCCGACCTTGGCAAGAACGCTGACAGTGATCTTCCCTTTCGATTGGCATGCGGCGATCTGGTTTGCATCTGCCACCGAGACTCGCTCCGTCCCTTTTTTCACGTCGATAAAACTGCTCGCGCATCCACTCAATCCGGCAACCAGCGGAACGATGGCTGCGGTTAATAGCATTCTTTTTGTAAATCGCATGATATCTCCTGGTTTGTTTGGCAAGCTGTAGCGTTAATTCAGTGTACTTTATATTCATATCATCTGCCATCCGCGAGCACTTTGGCATTGGAAGAAACTGCAGGAGTAATGACCGATGAGACTGCGCTTTCGGGAATGCCCCCGGACATCAGCCAGTCCAGAGATTGCTGCCACAGGGTGGTTTTGAATCGATCATGGAAAAATGCGAAATGCCCGATGCTTTCTTCGCCGATGGATTCGGGTGAGATGCGCACATGCACGCGCCGGCTGTTGGTGAAATAGGCAAGCAAGCGATCAAGCGCGGCCTGCGTGCCAAAGGGGTCGTCAGTCATTCCAATGGCAAGTATGTCCCCGGCCATTCCAGAAAAATGAGCAAGCGCATCGGGGCCGGATTCGGCCATTCCCGGATAGGATTCTTCAAGTCTGGCCGGCCGAAACGCCCATTCGTATGCCGCCGCCGCGGGAAGGTCTTCGTGCCAGCCCAGTGCCTTTGCCGGAAAATAACCGAACAGCGTTGTCAGAACGGGCATCAATAAGTGCCAACGCAGCCACATGAACAGTCTTTTGCCTCGTTCATAGTCCCGCCAATACGCATACTGTGCACCCACAGTAACGCAGCGCTCGACGCAAGTATTGTTTTTTGCCAGCCCCACCAACAATCCGCCGATGCTATGTGCCACCACATGAACAGGTTTATCGACGTGGTTGTTGCGAGCCCACTGCAGCGCAGCATCGCAGTCCAGTCGCCCCCAGTCCAGCTTCGAGATATTCTTGAATTCGCGCAAGTTTCCCCTGCGCGACGCCCCGATCCCGCGATAGTCGTATGTCAGTACCGACATGCCGTTGGAAGCCAGGAATCGTGCATACCGGTGATAGTAGGAGGCCTTGACCGCGGTTGCAGGGTTGATAACGACGACTGCACGGATTGGCAACGTCGTAGGGGTCCAATGATGGGCTGCAAGTCCGTAGCCATCCGCTGCGATCAGCGTGACAGGAGATACTTGCACATCCTGCATGGTATTCCGGTGACTATTCAATTTTTACGTTTACTGATTAATAACACATCGGGTTTTCCATTGATCTTTCAGAGGATACCAATACCAAAGTTGTCATGCGTATTTATCTGGTCGCAATTTATCCCCAGAGAGCATTCTATTGGTGTTTCGTTGAATCATGTATTTTGGAAAGCTCGATAACTGGCGAACATATCAAGGAAAATAAGACGGCATATCCAAACCACCCGCCGATAAAGCGAATCGTTATCGTTCCTTCACTGGCGACGTATCCCGCTTATCTTCCAAGTTGATTGAAGCCCCCGCCCGATAACGGTATAGTCCGCAAAACCTCGATCAAGGCATGAATATGGCTGCGCAAGACGTTCCGGAACACAAACTGAAACTGGCCGAAGTGCTGGACATGATGATTGCCGACGGCATGGTTGGAAAAGCCGAAGCTGAAACCCTCATCGCCGAACGCCGCCTCCACCGGCAGGACACACATCCGCTGATCGCCATTGCGGACAAGCACTGGAAATCGCAAAAATCACCCCACCGCATCCTGACACTGGATACCCTGACAGAATGGCTGGCAAAACGCGTCGGCATGGAATATTTCCATATCGATCCGCTGAAGATCGACTTCTCCGATCTGACCGACCTGATGTCGATCGATTATGCGAACCGTTTTGCGATCATGCCGCTCCGGATCGAAGGCGGAGACCTTGTCGTGGCGACTGCCGAACCATTCCTGCGCGATTGGGAAAGCACGCTGAAGCATACCTCGCGCAAGAATGTCCGCCGCGTCATTTCCTCGCCCGCCGACATCAATCGCTACCTGGTCGAATTCTATAATCTTGCCCGTTCGGTGAAGAGCGCAACCAAGGCGACGCCAAATGCATCCAGCCCTGCCTCGTTCGAGCAGTTGGTGGAACTGGGCAAGACCAACAAACAATTCGATGCCAACGATCAGCACATCGTCCACATCGTGGATTGGCTGTGGCAATACGCGTTCGACCAGCGCGCATCGGATATCCATATCGAACCGCGCCGCGACGTCGGCATCGTGCGCTTCCGTATCGACGGCGTGCTGCATCAGGTCCACCAGCTCCCGATGTCGGTGGTCACCGCGATGACCAGCCGTATCAAACTGCTGGGACGCATGGACTTGATGGAGAAACGGCGGCCACAGGATGGGCGTGTCAAGACGCGAACCGAAGACGGGCAGGAGATAGAGCTTCGGCTCTCCACCTTGCCCACCGCGTTCGGCGAGAAGCTGGTGATGCGTATCTTCGACCCGGAAGTGCTGCTGCGCGATTTCTCCGAACTCGGTTTTTCCGACGACGACCGTGCGCGCTGGCAATACATGACCTCGCAACCCAACGGCATCATCCTGGTCACCGGCCCCACGGGCTCCGGCAAGACCACCACGCTGTATTCCACGCTCAAGCACCTGGCGACGCCCGAGGTGAACGTGTGTACGCTGGAAGACCCCATCGAAATGGTTGAGCCCGCATTCAACCAGATGCAGATACAGACGGGGCTCGACCTGACTTTTGCCGAAGGCGTGCGTGCGCTCATGCGGCAGGATCCGGATATCATCATGGTGGGCGAGATACGCGATCTGGAGACAGCCGAAATGGCGATCCAGGCTGCGTTGACCGGCCATCTGGTGCTTTCCACATTGCACACCAACGACGCGCCTTCCGCCATCACCCGCCTGCTCGATCTCGGCGTGCCGTACTATATGATCAACGCCACCCTGCTCGGCATCATGGCGCAGCGCCTTGTGCGCACGCTGTGCCCGCACTGCAAGCAACCGATACCCATGCCCGAAAGCGATAATGATGTGTGGGATCATCTGGTGGCCCCCTGGAAAGCCGCAAGACCGGCGAAATTGCAGACTCCGCAGGGCTGCCTGGAATGCCGCAAGACCGGCTATGCCGGGCGCATCGGCATCTATGAGATACTGCTGATGTCACCGGCATTGCGCAAGATCATCGGCCACGAGACTGACATTGCTGCGCTGCGCGACCAGGCCAACCGCGAGGGAATGAAGCCGCTGCGCATCTCTGGCGCGCAAAAGGTCGCCGCAGGGCTTACCACGCTGGAAGAAGTGCTCAAGGTCGCCCCTCCTGCAGATCAATCATAATCATTCAATCGAGCTAAAAGGAACAGTCATGACACTAGATGAACTCAATCAGCGCTTTGCCATCGGCAACCACGTGCAATTCAAGGAGATCGCCGAAGGCATGATCGTCGCCGAGGTCGCCAACCATCACGCCCTCGCCAACATCGCGTTGCAGGGTGCGCACATCGCAACTTTCCAGCCGCGCGGCGAAGAGCCGGTGATCTGGCTGTCACCTTACGCCAAATTCGCTCCCGGCAAATCCATCCGCGGCGGAGTGCCGATCTGCTGGCCCTGGTTCGGCCCGCACAAATCCGACAGCAAATTGCCCGGACACGGATTTGCCCGCACCGTGCCGTGGGAATTGCTGGAAACCAGAGCATTGGCTGACGGCTCGACTTTCCTGCGCTTCCGTCTCGTCGAGAGCGACACCACCCGGGCGCAATGGCCCCATGCTTCAACCGTACAGCTGGATGTCACCGTGGGGAAAGCTCTGCGCGTGGAACTGGTCACCACGAATACCGGCACAAAACCGTTCGAACTCAGTGAAGCGCTGCACACCTACTTCCAGATCAGCGATGTCGCGAAAACGACCATTCGCGGCCTGGACAACTGCGCCTACCTGGACAAGGTGCAGGACTTTGCGCACTGCACGCAAAAGGACGGCATTGTCATCGAAAGCGAAGTGGATCGCGTGTACATCAATACCGCTGCGGATTGCGTGATCGAGGACAAGGGGATGAAGCGCGCCATCCGCATCGCCAAGCAAGGCAGCATGACGACCGTCGTTTGGAACCCGTGGACCGAAAAAGCCGACAAGATGGGCGACTTCGGCGAGAACGGCCACCGCGGCATGGTGTGCGTGGAAAGCGGCAATGCGATGGAGAACGTGGTTACGCTTGCGCCGGGCGCAACGCACAAGCTGGTGGCGGTATATAGCGTAGAAAAACTGTAAGTTCCAACCGGGCACAACAAAATAAAAGAGCCGCAAAAGCGGCTCTTTTATCTTGTGCTGAAACTAGGCTCAGTTCGCGCGTTTCCTGAACTCGTTGCTGCGCGTGTCGATTTCGATCTTGTCGCCGATCTCGATGAACGCTGCCACCGGCAACTCAAAACCGGAACCCTTCAAACGTGCAGGCTTCATCACCTTGCCGGAAGTGTCGCCGCGCACGGCTGGTTCGGTGTACTCGACCTCGCGCACGATAGTGTTGGGCAACTCAACGGAGATCGCCTTGCCGTCGTAGAAGACCACTTCGCAGATGTCTTCCATGCCGTCCGCCAGATAGTTCACCACGTCGCCGACGTTTTCCTTCTCGACTTCGTACTGGTTGTATTCGGTATCCATGAACACATACATCGGGTCGGCGAAGTAGGTGTACGTGCATTCCTTCTTGTCGAGGATGATCTGGTCGAACTTGTCGTCCGCGCTGTACACCGTTTCCTTCGCGGAATCGGTCAGCAGGTTCTTCATCTTCATCTTCACCACGGAACCGTTACGGCCCGAGCGGCTGTATTCGGCCTTAAGGATAACCATAGGTTCGCCGCCCACGTTGATCACGTTACCGGCGCGTAGTTCTTGTGCTGTTTTCATGTTTACTGCCCCTCAAAATTCAAGGCGCGGATTCTATTCATTTTGGCGGTAAAAATCCAGCAAATTCAATGCAAGATTATTGTTTGCCAAGCGATCTGCCCATTCCTTTCCGTGCCGGGCCAACACCCCGTGCTGCGCCACAAAGTGAGCCCAAGCTCCGGCAATGTCCGGCCCGCCGTTCCAGGCCAGCCATAAATCCCGTACTATTTGCATGGTTTCAGATGGCAACCCAGCCGTATAGCGCACCCGCAATGCCTCCAGCTTCGCCATATGCACCCCGTCATGCTGGGGATATATCTGCCAAATGAACGGCTTGGCAGCCCATTGGGCACGCACGCAGGAATCCTCGCCGCGCACGAAATTGACGTCGCACGCCCACAACAATTCATCGTAGCGCTCCTGTTCGACAAAAGGCAGCACCTGCACGCGCAGGCGGCCACGCAGCCAGATATCCCCTGCCTTGCCGGTCGAATGCCCGAAGAATGCCGCCACCTGCGGCAGGGAACGCCCTTCCGGCAACAGGCAGGTCACGAGCTGGTCGCCCCGCTCCCAGCAGCCCAGCAGTGCCTCCATCGCCTCGTTCTCGTAGCCGAATAATGACGCGCGCAATTCACCCGCCACCCGCTCAGGCACTCCAAGACCGCGCCAATGTGCCTGCTGCGCCGCCTCATCGGACTGAAACGCGTTACGCCGCGTAAACAGATCGCGCTCCAGCAACAACCCGCCGGTCTTCTCGGTAAATCCCGGAAAGAAGAAATATTTGGTCAACGGCAAGCGAGGATGCGGCGACGGCAACTTGTGGCAACCCTCTACCCAGTCTTCGGCGCTCAGGTATTCGAGGTTGATCCAGATGGGCTTCCGCTGCATGGCCGCCATGGCAGTGACATAGGGCTCAGGCAAGGTACAGGCGAACGCCTCGATCACCAGGCCTGCTGGTTCGATCACGTGGAAATCGGCCATCCAATGCCTTATCTCCACCCCGCGACAACGCTGTACATCCAGTGCCGCATCCGCATCTGGACACAGACGCCGGAAGCTCGCCAGGTCATCCACCCAAAGCCGTACCGCCAATCCGTGTTCGTTCGCCAGCTGCCGGGCCAGGCGCCAGCACACGCCGATGTCGCCGTAGTTGTCGACGACATTGCAGAAGATGTCGCATGAGTCACTCCGCATGCAGCGCCTCCACCGGGTCCAGCCGTGCCGCGCGCATGGCCGGTACCACACCGGCCACGAGGCCGATGCTGATCGCGGTCAGCTCGGCCAGCACCGCAAACAACCATGGCGTATGCACGGGCAACGAAGGGAACAACCAGTGCAACCCCTGTGCGATGCCGATGCCCAGCATCAGCCCCATCAGCCCGCCCATTGCGGAGAGCAGCATGGCTTCGCTCAGGAACAGGGTCAGCACCTGCTTTTCGCGCGCGCCCAGCGCCCGCAGCAGGCCGATCTCGGCGGTGCGTTCGGTCACGGCCATGGTCATGATGGTGAGGATGCCGACGGCACCGACCAGTAGCGAGATGCCGCCCAGCGCGCCAACGGCGAAGGTGAGGATGTTCAACACCGAGCTCAGCACTTCCAGTGCCTTTTCCTGCGAGATCAGCGTGAAATCCTCGCGCCCGTGCCTCTCTTTCATGCGCTCGGTGAGGATGCGGATGACCGTGTCCGCATCGACATCGGCGCGGTAGCTGACATTGACCTCCATCAGGCCGGGACGATTGAACAACTCCATCGCACGCGCCGCCGGGATGAACACGGTGTCGTCCATGTCCATGCCGAGGATCTGCCCTTTCGACTCCATCACACCGATCACGCGGTAGCGCTGACCACCGATGCGCAGATACTGCCCCAGCGGATTCATGCCGCTGAACAGCTCCTGCTCGATCTTGGCCCCGATCACGACCTGCGCACGCGCCTGTTCATCGTCCGCATCCGTCCAGAAGCTGCCGCTCTGCACTTTCATGGTGAACGCATCGCCGAAATCCCGCCCTTCGCCCAGCACCATGGTGCGCCGCGTCCTGCCGTTGGCGCGCACTTCGGCCGTGCCCATCAGGCTGGGGATGACATGTTCGACGTAGGGCAGGCGGCGCAAGGCATCGGCATCTTCCAGCGTCAGCGGCCTGACCGAACCGAAGATGCCGACATTGCCGCCCTGCGTCTGCGTCTTGCCGGGCTGCACGCTGATGATGTTGGTGCCGAACTGCGAGAACTCGGACAGCATGAACTGGTGGAGTCCCTCGCCGATGGAGGTGAGCAGGATCACCGCGGCAATGCCGATGGCGATGCCCAACCCGGTGAGGAAGCTGCGCATCCGGTAGGTGAGAAAGCTCGAAGATGTAAGAGTGATCAGATCGCGCAAGAACATGTTGTCACCTGCCCGCCAATGCCGCCACCGGATCGAGTTTCGCCGCGCGCCGCGCTGGCCAGACGCTGAACAGGATGCCTGTCCCCAATGCCGTGAAACACGCCGCCAGCACCGCCCACCACGGAGGACTGACCGGCAGGGTCGGATAGATCTGTCCGATGATCATGCTGCCCGCATATCCCAAGACCAGTCCTGCCACACTGCCGGCGGTCGAGAGCAGTGCCGCCTCGGCGAAGAACAGCATGCGTATCTGTGTGCCCGGCGCGCCCAATGCCTTCAGCAGGCCGATCTCCTTGACGCGTTGTGCCACCGCGATGAGCATCACGTTCATGATCAGCACCCCTGCCACGGCCAGACTGATCGCGGCGATGCCACCCACGGCCATGGTCAGCGTGGTGAGGATGCGATCGAAGGTTGCGAGCACCGCATCCTGTGTGATGACGGTCACATCCCTTTCGCCGCTATGGCGCTGCACCATGATCTCTTCGGCGTCGTGCTTGGCCTGCTCGATGTAATCGCGGCTCCTGGCCTCGACGAGGATGCGGAACAGGCTGGATGTGTTGAACAGTTGATGCGCGGAGGCGACCGGAATGATGACCAGCTCATCCGTGCGCATGCCCATGGATTCGCCCTGCGAGGCCAGCACGCCGATGATGCGGAAGCGCCTGTCGCCCAGTCTCACCCACTGCCCCACGGCCTGCTCGTTGCCGAACAGTTCCTGCTTCATCTGGTTACCGAGCACGCACACCGACAAGCCTTCATTGATATCGCCCGCGGGCAAAAACTTGCCGATACCGATGCTCATGTGGCGCACTTCCAGCAAATCGGAAGTGGAGCCAAGCACAACCACTTCGCGATTCAATGCACCGCGCGAAAGCGTGGCCGAGCCGACTGTCAGCGGCGCGATGCGCTTGATGGCGCGGCTGCGCAGCAAGGCCTGGGCGTCGTCCAGCGTGATGTCGCGCGGCGTCTGCCCCGACATCAGGCCCGGCCCGATGCCCGCGGTTTCGGTACGCCCCGGCAACACGATGACCAAGTTGGTGCCGAGCGTGGAGAACTGGTTCACCACGTAGCGGCGCGCACCTTCACCGAGCGCGGTGAGCACCACCACAGCCGCCACGCCGATGGACATCGCCAACATCATCAGCAGCGTGCGCGTCGGGCTGCCACGCAGGCTACCGTATGCGAACTGGAAGGTGTCGGCGAGTTTCATTTTGTGCGCTGCTCGTCGGAAACGATGCGGCCGTCCAGCATGTGTATCCGGCGCTGAGCACGCGCACCTATCTCGGCATCGTGCGTCACCACCACCAGCGTGATGCCCTGTTCCAGCAGGCCTTCCAGCAGTTTCAGCACCTCCCAGCCAGTAGTACGGTCGAGATTGCCGGTGGGTTCATCGGCCAGCAATACCGTGGGGTTCATCACCGTGGCGCGGGCAATGGCCACGCGCTGGCGCTGGCCGCCCGAGAGCTGATCGGGTTTATGATCGGCACGGTCCGACAGGCCATAGTTCTGCATCAGCACTTGCACGCGCGCCTTGCGCTCTTCGACAGGGATGCCAGCCAGTATCATCGGCAGCTCGACGTTCTGCGCGGCGGTGAGGCGCGGCACCAGGTGAAAAGACTGAAACACGAAGCCGATTTTTTCGCGGCGCACACGCGCCTGCTGTTCGTCGTTCAGATCCGTGACGTTGCCCCCGTCCAGCAGATAAGTGCCGGAAGTCGGCCGGTCGAGCAGGCCGAGCATGTTCAGCATGGTGGACTTGCCGGAGCCGGACGGCCCCATGATGGAGATATATTCGCCCGGATCAAGACGCAGGTTGATATCGCGCAGCGCGGTGACTTGCTGGTCGCCGACGGTGAAGGTACGGCAGACGTTCTGCAGTTCGATCATTTCGCTGGCTTGAGCTCTTCAGGCACGACCTTCACACCGGCCTTCACCCCCGGCCGGTCCAGCGAAGACACGATGCGGTCGCCCTCGTCCAGGCCCGACAGCACTTCGGCGTATTCCCAATTGGACAAACCGGTGGTCACCTTGCGTTCTTCCAGCACGCCTTTGCTGCCATAACGCAGCACCCGATTGCCTTCCAGCAGCGTCTGCGCGGGGATGCGCAACACATGTTCGCGGGTGTCGTACACGATCTCCACATCGGCGCTGTACCCAACCAGCAGGTTGTCCTCATCGGCAAGCTTGTCGAACTCCACCTCCACTTCGACCGTGCGCGCCTGTTTCTCCAGATCGAGCACATACGGTGCGATGCGCCTGACCTTGCCGCCGAAAGTGCGCCCCTTGATCGCATCCAGCGTGATGCGGCTGAACTGCCCGACCTTGATCTTGGATGCGTCCACTTCGTCGATGGGCGCGCTCACGTACATGCAGCTGTCGTCGATCAGGTCGATGGCCGGCACCGTCGGGATGCCGGGAGGAGACGGCGTGGCGTATTCGCCGAGCTCGCCGCTGATGTCGGCCACCACGCCGTCGAACGGCGCCCGCAGCACCATGCGTTCCAGCCCGGCCTTGGCCAATGCGATACGCGATTTGCTCTGTTCGATATCGCCGCGTGCCGCTTCGCAGGAAGCCTTGCGCGATGCGGCATCGCTCACCGCCTTATCCAGGAGCTGCGAGGAGATGAATCCCTTGTTCTTCAGCTCCTGCGAACGATCCGCCTCGCGCTGTGCCGCTTCGGCCAGCGTACACACCTCCTGCACGTGCGTCACCGAATTCTTCAGCTGCTCCTGCGCCAGTCTTTCCTGCGCATGCAGATCGTTATCCCACAACTCCAGCAGCACCTGCCCCTTGCGCACGCGCTGCCCTTTCTTCACCAGCAGCCCGGAGATCTGCCCGCCGGCGGGCGGCGACATCTTGGCGCGGCGGCAGGCGTTCACCGTACCCGCGCGAGTGTTGCTGACCGACGCCTCCACCGTGCCGCGCTCCACCTTTTGCAGCACCACCGGGATCGGCTTGCTGCGCATGAGGTAAGCGATACCGCCCACCAGGGCGATGACGATGACGACGATGAGTGCGATCTTTGCGTAGTGTGAAGAAGTCTTGCCGAGTTGCGGGAAAGTCATTGCTGCTCCTGACTGTTCGCTGCCGTGATGGAACTGAAGGATGGTGCCGATGGCAGGAATCGAACTGGTGACCTGCGCGTCACGAGACCGACTCCGCATCGACAGCGCTAAATTATCTCTTGTTGGTCACATCGCTAAAATTTCCAACTGGCGACATTATATCCAAAGTTCTATATGCCTCACCTGTCAGTGTGAACCTGCTTCGAATCCAAACTCTCATGTCGAATATTGTGGAAACCGGCAACGACAGTGGCCGCTTGAAAAATAGATCAGCGCCTGCAGGCGGACCGCGTCGTCGTTGCGATTGAAATAAATAGGCCGCCCACGCGGAGAAAATAAAATGCCGCGTGGAACGAAGTTTCTGCCAAGCTATTGTGTCGGCGGAATATCACTGAGTGCGGATACATGGGTCGCATAAACGCCGGCCCAGCTATTCCCTGCGGGATTGATGGTCGACACCGTCAGCGTCACCCAGCCGTTACGGATGGCCTCGCGCTCGATCCCGACGGACAACACCGCCGAATCGGACGGGGCGCTTGCATCGAGCTTCGCGACGAAGTCCCCCACTTCTATCACCGGGATAAAGTCGGTGAGCGCTCCGTTGGCGTAACCGACGCCGTAGATTCCGCTACTCGGCACCGTGACGCCGCTAACGGGATACCTGCTGCCCTTGAAGATTACGCCGCGTGCTCCATCAACGGCCACAAAGGCTGAAGAACGCCAGCGCGGCGGCTCCCCATCGCTGGCATCAGTGGTACTCCCGCTCCCGGGAGGACGCCCCGAGTAGACCCAATAGAGGAAGTCCTGGAACGTATTTCCGGTGCCGGCGCGGGCCACCATCAGGGTCCTCCCGCTCGCGGTGTCGTTGATGAAGATGCCTTGGTTGACGGAGATCGGCATCGTTATCGTGCCGCCCGTCCCGCCTTGATTGATGGGCAGGTTGCAGTAGGCGAGGAGATCCTTGTTCCCGTCGGTCGGGCACGTCAGGGCGATGTCTCGCATGTCGGTCCCCCATGCCCCCCAGAAGGCTACATAGCGTCCATCATAGGCAAGGCGTTCGCCGAACGTGGCGAAGGTCGCTCCCGCTATGGGATTTCCACCCTGATCCGGCACGGGATCGCCAATCTGGGCGATGACCGTGAGAGACGGCTGATCGGTTAGTGGCGCAACGTAAATACCGCCCTTCGTCGGGGCATTCTCGTTATCGAGCCCGGTAAACACGATTTTGCCAGCCGCGGCGCTTGGCGGCGCCGTGGAGCCGAATGGAACCGATTGTCCCGGGATCGTCGTGTTGTTATCCGCGATGAGTATGACCGGACTCGCGGGAATCGAAATGTCCCTGAAATAGACGCCGGTCTTGCCCACTGTCAGTAAAGGATTGCCAGGGTCCGGCACTGTGAAATTGCCTTTGAAGGCGATGTACTTGCCGTTGGCTGCCGTGGGCGAGCCGGGGAACACATCGAATCTGGTTCCCGCCGGCGCTCCCGGCACCTGAAAGTACGAGAATGCCGGCACGTTGCCGAGGACGTTGGCCGCCGTGGTCACCGTGCCATTGATCCGGATGAAGACCCCCGTGGTTCCGGCCCTCGTTTCCAATTGAGTGACAGGATCAATGTAATCCCAGACCGGTTGCGAGTTTCCGCGCGTGGCGAGCAGGCTGGACGAAATATCGATGCGCGGGATGGAGGGGGTTTCAGTAAAGGTTACCCCGAGATTGTTGGGATCTGGAACGAGCGTCGCGTTATCAACGACTGTCTGCAATGCAGGCGACGAACATAGGTCGACCACCCACACACCCCGATGCGGCTCTCCACCCGCAGATCCGGATCCGCCAGCGATCTTGGCGCGCGCCCGAAAGACCACCTCGCCATTGCCGTTGACCGAGGGTTGGTTGTAACTGAAGAAATTCATGCTGGGGTCGCCCGGCGGCGTGTACGTATTATTCACAACGGTCACCCACTTGCCGGTCGCATTGCCGATTGCGTTGGAACATCCACTGACGGGAGGAGTCGTACTGCCTCCGCCACCGCAGGTAGCCAACAAAATGACGCCGCTCGATGCCATTGCAACGTGCAGTGCGTGCCTGGCGAGTGCCCGGCCAACCGCAGCCTCGTCCTTCGCTGCGTTCCAAACTTTTGAGATAAACATGATCTATCTCCCAGTCTTGTCCCGGTGTCTCAGATCATTTCTTTTGCACCATCATGTCCGGCACCGCCCCGAGAAGCACAAGCCCCCCGGGGTCGGTGACCGATCAATTGACATTGATGTCGATTTGGGCTGAGCCATCAATATTGAGAACCCCGTTGGTCACAGCAGTAATGGTTGTGTTATTGGGGGTCGCCGCCGGCGAAGTCGGATCGAGCGAGAACTTGATGTGCCAAAGGCCGGTTTTCGCATAAGGCACGGTCACGCTCTTGAGGTTCCAGACAAAGCCATAGGTGAAGTTGCCGGAAACGTTTACCTCGGCGGCAAAGAAGCCGGGCCCGTCACCAGCCCAGAGGGTCTGACTAATCAGCGGTGCTTCACCATCTTTCCAGATCGTCAAGCGGGCATTCGAAGCGAACACGAACGCGCTCGTGGCAGTAGTGACAGGCACTCCGGTGGTCCCCGTGACCTCATTTATCGTGGAGCCATACAGTGAAACCATCGGATAGGTCGTCATAGGTGTAGCAAGCGGGTCTATCGCCTTGGAGAGCACCATCTCGACCCTGACAACTGAAGTTGACTTCAAGCTCTGACTGACCAGGTTGTCGCCCCACGTGCCGGTGACTTGTTGCGGGACGCTTGCGCCATGCTCCCACTGTCCCTGCCACGCGTTGGTCGACGCTTGCTTGTAGTAGGTCACGTTGTTCTGCATATACGTCGCTGTCGGGTCCAGATACGGCAACGTGGCTGTGGGAATAACCTCCGTGCTCAGAGGACGCAGTCCGGTGCTGATGTCGGCCACAGCGGATGCCGCATTAGTCGTCCACACACTGCTAGCCGGGATCGGCAGGCCGGTTATGCCGACATCGTCTGCAAATATGGTTCATCTGACAATTGCGTGGGTAAAAGCTAATCTATCGTCTCTGACTTGGTTGGGAGACGAGCGATGGAAAGCAAAGAACTGTACCGGCACTTGCTGGGGATAAACGAACCGTGGACGGTAGAGCGTGTTGATCTGG